>JBIKTP010000484.1:0-3301 GCA_044348035.1 Burkholderiaceae bacterium | reverse complement strand
CTTGTCTGAACGGAGCGCGCGAAGCGCGCGCAGTGAGTTGCGCAATGGGCCGCAAGACCGAGCACCGCAGCGCAGTCGGCGCGTTCAGCGCACGACCGCCCCACTTGAGCACCGCACCCGGCCCCCACAGGCCTGGGGCGACGCGAGCGCAAACACACAGGCCCGGGGCAACGCAACGACAAACCAACCGGGGTAACGCGAGCGCAAAGTCAGGGCCGGCGCAGCGTCACGAAGTTGACCTCGACCCGCCGGTTCGGCAACAGGCACTCCAGCTCCTCGGCACGCGAGCGCTTGGGGGTGCGGCAGGCACTGACCTGCTGGCGGTCGCCCTGCACGGCCGTGCGGATCAGGCCGGGGGCGATGCCCTTGGACAGCAGATAGTCCCGCACCGTTTCTGCCCGGGCCTGGGCCAGCGCCATGTTCGCGGCGGCCCGGCCGGTGTGGTCCGCATGGCCGAACAGCTGGATCTGCTGCAGCTCCATGCCGGCCTCGCGGGCCCGCGCGACCGCCACGGCCCGGGCTGGGAGCGGCAATACTCTCGGCGCGGCGCGGCTGGTGACGAACAGCATGGGTGTGCGGTCTTCGAGCTGGCGCAGTCCAGCCCATCGAAAGTCTCGCACACCCTGGCTTGCAGGAACCGGGCGCCGGTGGGGTCGACCTAGGAGCTGTGTGCGTTGGCATACAGGGCCTGAATGATGGGGACGGCATGGTCGACGTCGTCTTGCAGGATGGCCCTCTTCATGGCGTGCCGCTCCCGCCAAGCAGATGCAGACACTTTTCACAGCCTCACACTCAATGAGAGTTCGGCAGGGCTTTCTGTCCGAAAGTGGGCAGCGGCCCCTGGCCCACCGTGAAACACGGCTGGAAACCGGTCAGCCAGCGTACACTGCGTCCGCAGCACCACCGGAGCCAGACCCGCCATGAATGCCCCCGCCCAGCCCCAGCATCTCCAGCCCCACGTGGACCAGCGCGAGGTGCCACCGGCACTGATCGAGCGCCTGAAACAGCATTTCGGTGAGCGCTGCTCCACCGCACTCGTGATCCGCGAACAGCATGGGCGCGATGAATCCTCCTTCGCTGCACCGCCCCCGGCAGCGGTGGTGTTTGCGGAGTCGACGGCCGAGGTGGCGCGCATCGTCGCGATGGCCAGCGAGTACCGGGCGCCGGTGATTCCCTTTGGCGTTGGCTCCTCGCTCGAAGGGCACCTGCTGGCGGTGCAGGGCGGCATCAGCGTCGACCTCGGGCGGATGAACAAGGTGCTGGCGATCCATGCCGAGGACCTCACGGTCACGGTGCAGCCGGGCGTGACCCGCAAACAGCTCAACGAGGAGCTCAAGAGCACCGGCCTGTTCTTCCCCATCGACCCGGGTGCCGACGCCAGCCTGGGCGGCATGTGCGCCACCCGCGCCAGCGGCACCAATGCCGTACGCTACGGCACCATGCGCGAAAACGTGCTGGCGCTGGAGGTGGTCACCGCCAGCGGCGAGGTGATCCGTACCGGCACCCGCGCGCGCAAATCATCCGCCGGCTACGACCTCACGCGGCTGATGGTGGGCAGCGAAGGCACTCTGGGCGTGATCACCGAAATCACGCTGCGCATCTACCCCTTGCCGGAGGCAGTATCGGCCGCCATCTGCTCGTTTCCGAGCATCGAGGCGGCCGTGCGCACCACGATCCAGATCATCCAGCTTGGCGTTCCGATTGCCCGCGTGGAGCTGATCGACCGCCACACGGTGCGCATGGTCAACGCCTATGCCAAGCTGGGCCTGCGCGAAGAGCCCATGCTGCTGATGGAGTTTCATGGTTCACCCGCCGGCGTGAAGGAGCAGGCCGAGCTGGTGCAGGAGATTGCCAGCGACCACGGCGGCAATGCCTTCGAATGGGCCAGCACCCCCGAGGAGCGCACCCGCCTGTGGACGGCACGGCACAACGCCTACTTCGCGGCCATCCAGTCGCGCCCGGGCTGCCGCGCGATCTCCACCGATACCTGCGTGCCGATCTCGCGCCTGGCCGATTGCCTGCTGGACTCGGTGGCCGAGGCAGATGCCTCGGGCATCCCTTATTTCCTGGTGGGCCACGTGGGCGATGGCAACTTCCATTTCGGGTACCTGCTCGACCCCGAGGCACCGCAGGAACGGGTGGTGGCCGAGCAGCTCAACCACCAGCTGGTCACCCGCGCGCTGGCGCTCGGCGGCACCTGCTCTGGCGAACATGGCGTGGGCCTGCACAAGATGGACTTCCTGGTGTCGGAGGCAGGCGACGGCGCGGTGGAACTCATGCGCACGATCAAGCGCGCACTGGACCCGCACAACATCATGAACCCGGGAAAGGTCTTCCGGCTGTAGCGCGCATCGGGGGTTTGACCTGCGGGCTGCGTTGTGGGCGCCGCGGGAGCGGCCCGGTGGCGCTCAGGGGCTTTCGGCGATGGCCTTGGCCATGTAGTCGATCTTCTGCTGGAAGTCGGATTCGGTGTCGGCGAAGCGCTCGGCGATCGCCGCGAATTCGTCCTGGATCTCGATGAAGGCGTCCACCATGTCGGGGTCGAACTGGCCCGCGCGCTCCTGGAAGATCTGCTGCACCGCCTTGTCGTGCGCCACTCCGGCACGGTAGACGCGGTCGCTGGTGAGGGCGTCGTAGGCATCGGCGATCGCCATGATCCGCGCCGCCATCGGGATCGCTTCGCCGGCCAGACCCTGCGGATAACCGGTGCCATTCCAGCACTCCTGGTGGCTGTAGATGATGTCGCGCGCGACCTCCAGGAATTCGGTGGACACACCGGCGCTGCCACGGATCTGGTCGATGGTGTCGCGCCCGAGGATGGGGTGGGTGCGGATGACCTCGGTCTCCTCCGGGCTCAGGGGCCCGGGCTTGAGCAGGATGCGGTCAGGCACCCCGGCGTTGCCGATGTCATGCAGCGGGCTGGCACGAAACAGCAGGCCGATCCGGTGCTCGGACATGCTGCGCCCGTAGGCCGGAGAGGCCTTGAGCTTCTGAGCCAGCGCGCGCACATAGTGCTGGATGCGCACGATATGGTTGCCCGCCTCTCCTGGCTCGGCCAGGTGGGCCATGGCCAGGATGGTGGCATCGAATACCCGGGCCATGTCCTGCATCGAGTCGCGCGCGCGCGGCAGACCGGCACCCGGGTCTGCGGATGCGGTCGGCTGGCCGGATGCTGGTGATGCGTGGTCCACGAAGTCGTCTCCGCTTGGCTGTGTCCGCGATGTTACGGCAGGTTGCGCACACCCCCGCATTATGCGCGCGAGCCCCTCATGGTCTGCGTCACGGCCTCTGCGATTGCACG
>JBIKTP010000001.1:0-27816 GCA_044348035.1 Burkholderiaceae bacterium | reverse complement strand
GCTGCCAGCGGCATGGCGGTGGTGTCGGTCAACTACCGGCTGGCGCCCGAGCACCCGGCACCCGCTGCCGTGGACGACACGCTGGCCGTGCTGGACGCGTTGACACGGGGCGCTGCCGGCCTGCGGTTCGACATGGCAAAGCTGTGCCTGGGCGGCGATTCGGCCGGCGCCAATGTCGCGCTGGGCGCGCTGGTGGCGCTGAAGGCCCGCTGCGGCCCGCTGCCGTTTGCGGCGCTGCTGCTGTATGGCTGCTTCGCGCCGGTGTTCGACACCTGGAGCAACCAGCAGTACGGCAATGGTGACTGGGGCCTGAGCACGTCGCGCATGCAGTGGTACTGGGCCAACCACCTGGGCAGCCTGCCGCCCGACGACCCCATCGCCGCGCCGCTGCATGCCGACCTGCGCGGCCTGCCCCTCCTGTACATCACGGTGGCGGGGCTCGACCCGCTGGCCGAAGACTCCTTCCTGCTGGCGCGGCGCTGCATCGACCAGGGTGTGTCCGCGATCGTGGACCCGGTGCCTGGCGTGATCCACGGTTTTGGCAAATTCGCGCCGGTGGTGCCAGCTGCAGCCGACGCCTTGCGCCGCGCCGGACATGCGATGCGCGCTGCGCGCCACGGCCCGGGCGCAGGCCCGCACTGACATCCCACCCGGAGCCTTTGTGCCATGAAAATCACCGCGATCAAGACCTTCCTGATGCATGTGGGCGCCCCCCAGCCCAAGGCCTGGGCCTCGGACAATGCCTTCGGCAGCCAGAGTTATTCGGCCGGCATCACCGGCACGCGCAACTGGCTTTTCGTGAAGATCTACACCGACGAGGGCGTGACAGGCATCGGCGAGTGTTCCGGCTGGCCCCGCGTGATCGAGACCGCGGTGCAGGACCTGCAACGCATCCTGATCGGCGAAGACCCGACCCACATCGAGCGCCTGTGGCAGCGCATGATGTCGGCCATCATGGTGCATGGCCTGACCGGCACGGTCGGTGCGGGCGCGATGACCGGCATCGACATGGCGCTGTGGGACATCAAGGGCAAGGTGCTGAACACACCGGTCTGGAACCTGCTCGGTGGCCAGGTGCGCGACAAGGTCCGCATCTATGCCCATGCCAACACGCCGGAAGTGGCGCTGAGCCTGAAAGCCCGCGGCGTCACGGCCATCAAGTGCGGCGGTGTGTCCGACCCGGTGCGCAAGGTCGCCGCGCTGCGCGAGGCGATCGGTGAGGAAATGGACCTCATGATCGACCTGCACGGGCCACCGTGGATGACGCCCGGCGACGCGGCGCAGCTCGCGCGGGCGCTGGAGCCCTACCACCTGCTCTTCATCGAGGACCCGATCGCGCCCGACAACCTCGACGGATACCAACGCATCCGCGATGCCTCCGACGTGCCGCTGGCGGCCGGCGAGCGCATGAGCACGATCTTCGGCGAACGCGAGCTGATCGAGCGTGAATTGGTGGACGTGATCCAGCCCGACACCGGCCGAGCCGGCGGCATCTCGCAGATGAAGAAGATCGCCGCGATGGCCGAGGCGCACCACATCATGATGGCGCCGCACTCGGGCTCGCTGGGGCCGGTGGCCGAGTACGCGGCGCTGCACGTCATGGCGGCCATCCCGAATGCGCTGTTCCTGGAGCGCATCGAGGACGACTGGGAAGGACGCGCGCATACGGTGATTCCGCATCCCCAGCAAGTCGACGGCTTTTTGGCCGTGCCGAACGCGCCGGGGCTGGGGGTCGACATCGACGAGGACTTCGTGGCGCGGTTTCCGAGCCAGGCCAACATCTCCTCGCAGGTCAGTGCCGCGTCGGGCTCGTATGCCGCAGGCACGCACGACGAGAACGTCTACGTGCAGACCCGTCTGCAGCGCGCGCGCCATTTCAGCAGCGGAAAAAAGTGACCCCATGAAAATCGACCGCCTGCGCGTCTTCATGTCGCGCGACAAGGACCGGCCGCGGGTCATCGTGGCCATGTACACGGACGAGGGCATCACCGGCTGGGGCGAGTGCTACAACCACGGCCCCGACCTGGCGCTGTTCCCGCTGCTGGACTACCTGCTGACCTTCCTCAAGGGCAAGGACCCGCGGCGCGTCGCCTACCTGATCCACTACCTGATGCAGCAGACGCGTTTTCCGCCCGGCGCGCTGGGGCTGGCGGCGATCTCGGCGCTGGACCACTGCCTGTGGGACATCTCGGCCAAGGCGCTGGGCGTGCCGGTGTACATGCTGCTCGGCGGCAATGTGCGCGACCGCGTCAAGGTCTATGCCGGCCTGTACACCGCGCCCGACCCGGCCGCTGCACGCGACCAGATGGACGCGCTGCAGGAACAGTGGGGCATCAGCGCCTTCAAGCTCAGTCCCTACCGCATCGACATCCACCGCAACCGCTGGGGCGAGGTGGTGCGCACCTCGGCCGAGTACTTCCGGCAGCTGCGCGAGACCGTGCGCGCCGAGTACGAGCTCGCCTTCGACGCCCACGCCAAGATCTTCGAGGTGGGCCAGGCGATGCAGCTGGCCAACGCGCTGGCGCCCTACGACCCGCTGTTCTTCGAGGAGCCGCTGCGCCCGGAGAATATCGAGGCCTGGGGTGAGCTCAAGCGCGGCGTGCATTGCACGCTGGCCACCGGCGAGTCGCTGTACAGCCGTTTCGAATTCCAGCGCATGCTGGCGCTGCGCGCCTGCGACATCATCCAGCCCGACATCTGCGTGGTGGGCGGGGTGCTGGAGATGTGCAAAATCGCCGCGCTGGCCGAGACCCACTATGTGACGATCGCGCCACACAATCCGATGGGGCCGCTGGCCACGGCGATCAATGTGCATTTCAGCGCGGCGCAGACCAACTTCCGCATTCTCGAATACCGGCTGCCGCACGGGCCGGCCTATGCCTTCGGCACCGGCAACAACGAGGCCGCGCTGACCGATGCGCCGCAGGGTGCGCACTATGTGAAGGACCCCTACCTGCCAGTGAACGGTTACCTGGAGTTGCGGCCGGACCGGCCGGGCTGGGGCGTGGAGATGGACGAGGAGCTGCTGGGCACCGAGGAGTACATCCACTGGGAGCGCAAGGTACCGGTCAAGCCGGACGGGGCGACGGGGTACGCCTGAGCCCCGCTGTCAGGCGCTGGCCCACCACCAGCTCAGCGGCACCGCCCACAAACGCTCGGAGAAAGCCACCAGTTCAGTGCCGCCGTACAGCACGACGCCGCGCTGGAAACGTTCACCTTCGGTGTCCTGCAGATGGCGCAGCCCCTTGAAGCTGCTGCCATCGATGCTGGCACCCGCCTTGACTTCGATGCCCGTCAGGCGGCCCTGCCGGTCCTCCAGCACGAAGTCGACCTCGATGTCGGTCTGCGTGCGGTAATGCCACAGGCTCAGGCCCCGTTGCGAGAACGCCAGATGCTTGAGCAACTCGGCTGCCACAAAGGTCTCTGCCAGGGCTCCGGGCAAGCCGGGCAGCGTCTGCAGCTTTTCAGGCGTCATGTCGCCCAGCCAGGCGAGCATCCCGCTGTCGGGGAGAAACACCTTGGGTGCCTTGACGAGGCGCTTGCCCGGGTTGCGCGCCCACGCCGGAATGCGCACCACCAGGAACAGCATCTCCAGCAGACTGAAATAGCGCTTGAGCGTGGTCTGGGTCAGGCCGCTGGCCCGTGACAGCTCGGCAAAGTTGAGCAGGGTGGCACTGCGGGCGGCCAGCATCTGCAGCAGATTCGGCAATTCCGTGAGCTGCTCCAGCCGGGCCAGGTCGCGCACATCGCGTTGCAGGATGGTGTCGACATAACTCTCGAACCAGCTGGCGCGCCGGCGCATCGTGCTGCGCGCCACCGCCTCCGGGAAGCCCCCTTGCAACAGAATAGTGGCCAGTTGCGCACGGTCGTACGCCACCCGTGGGCCGGCAGTCAGGTCGCCATCGAACAACGCATCGGCGCGGTTGTGCACGGCATCGTGGGACTGCTCCGCACGCGACAAAGGCCACAGGGCCAGGGTTTCCATGCGCCCCGCCAGAGAGTCCGCCAGGGCCGGCAACAGCAGCACGTTGGCCGAGCCGGTGAGCAGGAAGCGGCCCGGTGTGCGGTCCCGGTCGACGGCAGCCTTGATGTCGAGAAACAGTTCGGGCGCGCGCTGGATCTCGTCCATCACGACCGGACCGGTCAGCGCGGCAATGAAGCCGGTGGGATCGTTCCTGGCGGCTGCCAGGACGACGCGGTCATCCAGCGTCAGGTAGCGGCGCCCGTCCCGCGCGGCCAATGCCTGCACCAGCGTGCTCTTGCCGGTCTGGCGCGCTCCGTTGAGCAGCACCACCGGCGTATCGGCCAGGGCTTCGGCCAGAAGAGGTTCGACATGGCGCGGAAACATGACCGTTTATAGCATGAAAATCGTCCATGATATGGACGATTTTCAGCCACCAGACGGCTGATGCACCGCGCCGCCCGACAGCTGATTCATCGACCAGTCTCAGGTCTTCGAGGGGTGCCACGACACAGGCGATCAGGGCTCAGCGCGGTTGCAGATGCACGACCGCCGCCACCACCAGAAGTGCCAGTGCCACCCAGTCCACACGCACGACCGTTGCGATCGCCTGGTTGTAGGGGCCCACGAGTGCCGCCAGAACCAGGAAAGACGACACGCTTGCGACTCCGGCAATCAAGGCCAGGCGATGCAGTTCGGGCTTGAAGGCTGCATAGCCCAGGAAGGCCGCCAGCAAGCCGAACAGCAGGGCCCGGTGTCGCAATACGAGCTCGAGGTTCGCGTCATTGACCGGCAGTCCGTAAAGGCGTGAGAGCTGATTCGCTCCAAGGACTCCAATGACCGGCAAGGCGTGAATGGCAGCAACGACAAGCAGGACGGCAGGGACGAAGAAACGCATGGTGAGACTCGAAGTTGTGGAGTCCTGGTTATACCTGCCAGCGCATGCGGAAACAATTACCTGCGGGGTAAACATCTGATGCCGGCCACATGTTGCCCACACCTTGCTTGCTACTGGGGCAGCCTACGCCTTGGACGCCAAACCCGTTGATGTGCTCTGGGGTGGGTCAATCTCCGCGTAGATTTCGAGAACGTTGCCGTCAGGGTCTCGAAAGAACAAAGTCCGGTGACCAAAAGCCTGGTCCGTGGGCCCGGCAAGACCCTTGACGCCGCGAGAAGCTAACGTTTGGGCACACAGAGCCACTTCGTGAGGGGCGACGCGAAACGCCAGCTGAAGCGACAGCGCACCGACAGGAGGCGCGGGGTCGTTGAATCGACCACCCGGGGTTGCCAGGGCAATGATGGCTGAGCCGATCCTGAGCTCGATCCAGCCGGGGCTGAGCTCACGATGCAGGGGCAAATTCAGCGTCTGTTCGTAAAAGCGCCTCATCTCGGCCATTTGCCTTGCGTAGATCACCGTGTAGTCGAGGCTGCGAAGTGGAAGAGCGGAGTCCATCGGTGGCAGGGTCTGATGTATGGCCTCAACCAATCCAAGTCATCGCACCGAAACCGCAAGAACGGCCTTGGGATTGTCACGAGCGATGGCCAACAGCGTGCGTGCAGCACCACTCGGTTGCTTGCGACCTTGCTCCCAGCCCTGCAGGGTTCGGACAGAAACGCCAAGGAGACTGGCAAACTGAGATTGGGACAAGCCTGTGGCCTCACGGGCTTCGGTGGCCGAAGAGACAACCACCTTGCCTTTGCCGGCCTGCATGTCTCGAATGGATTGAAGTATCTCTGCGCCGATATCGCGCTTGGCCTCAAACGCAGCAATCTCGGCAGAACTGAGCTTTCTAGACTTCGAGGGCACGACGGATCTCCTTGAGAGTGTCGAGGGAGATGTTCTCCGATTTCGACTTTGCATACAGAGTGAGAAGGTATACCTCGCCGGCTTCGTTTCTGGTGACGTAGACGATGCGCATGCCTCCAGACTTGCCGGAACCCTCTCTTGCCCATCGAACCTTCCGAACGCCACCGGAACCACGTACCACGGCGCCAGCGTCGGGATTGACTGCGATGAACGAAGCGAACTCGGCTCGCTCGTCTTCGTCCCAATACCGAGGCCACAGGCGCTGGAAAATCGGACTCTCGACAACGGTGAGCATCACAGAACTATACGCCCTGGGCGCATAGTGGTCAACGTCGATCTGGTGATGCCGAACACGGATCGTAAGTGAACCGCAACGGCGCACTCAGCGGCGAAGAAAGGGTCATGCACGGCCCGCCTTTATGTGTCCAGTCGACGGAAATGCTGGGCCTCATTGCGCTGCCCCAAGAAGCAAGCGGCATTCCTCGACAATCAGCGGCGCGGTGTTTTCACGATCGAAACCGAACTCTTCATGCCTGTCCTGCTCATGCGCCAGCGCGACGAACGATGTGAGTTCCGTAGGCCAGTCGTTCGCCATGCAAAGAGCAGCAATTGCGGCGCACCCTTCACCGGGCGCCAAAGTGCCGTCCCACACTCGGCGCGCTACGGCTTTCGCCTGCCCAATCGCGAACTTGCCGGTGCCCATTGCTGTCGATAAAAGTGACGCATGACGCTTCCCCTGTCGTAAGAGGCAAGTCGTTGTCGCAATTCATCTTTTCCACACTGCCCTTCAACCGTAAGAGTAAAACCCCCGCCCCGTCTTGCGCCCCAGTCGCCCCGCCGCCACCATCTCGCGCAGCAGTGGCGCCGGACGGTATTTGGGATCATTGAACCCGTCGTAAAACACCTGCATCACCGCCAGCAGCGTGTCCAGCCCGATCAGGTCGGACAGGGCCAGCGGGCCGATCGGGTGGTTGCAGCCCAGGCGCATGCCGGTGTCGATGTCTTCCGCACTGGCCAGCCCTTCCTGCAGCACGAAGATGGCCTCGTTGATCATCGGCACCAGGATGCGGTTGACGACAAAACCCGGGCTGTTGCGCGCCGTCACCGGCGACTTGCCGACGACCTTCGCGAACTCCAGCGCGGTGGCATGGGTGGCGTCGTCGGTCTGCAGGCCGCGGATCAGCTCCAGCAGGCCCATGACGGGCACCGGGTTGAAGAAATGCATGCCGATGAAGCGGCCCGGCTTGTCCAGCACGGCGGCCAGCTGCGTGATGGAGATCGACGAGGTGTTGGTGGCAATCAGCGTCTGCGGGCCGACGATGGCCTCGATCTGGCGCAGGATGCGCAGCTTGAGCTCCAGGTTCTCAGTGGCAGCCTCGATCACCAGGTCGCAGCCCTTCAGGGCATCCTGGCTGGTCACACCCTGGATGCGCGCCACCACTTGCGCCTTGGCCTCGGGCGTCATCTTGTCCTTGCGCACCAGCCGCTCCAGACTGTCGGAGACGGTCTTCAAACCGCGCTGCACCGCGGCGTCGTTGATGTCGACCATCGTGACCTGCAGACCGCCGACCGCGCAGACCTGCGCGATGCCGTTGCCCATGGTGCCGGCGCCGATGACGCCGATGCGTGCAATGCTCATGTTCATGTTCCTCGATAAGTTGCCAGTGAAACCTCTGGATTGTCTCCCAAGCAAGGCCGGGAAACTTCTGCCATGATTGCGCGGGATACCAACCACCAAGAGGAGACGATGGACCGTGGACAACAGCACAGCCGCCGCATTGATTGACGACTTCCACGCCCTGATCCCGGGCCTGCCGCACGCCCCACGCGACGAGGTGTTTCGCCGGCTGCGCCATGAATTGCCGGTGTTCCGCAGCGAGAAGATCGGCGTCTGGGTCGCCGCCCGCTACCAGGACGTGATCGCGGTGACCACGCAGGACGAATTGTTCCAGCCACCCCAGGCCGGACTGGGCTCGCCGGCCTACGGGCGCACCTTCCTGCGCATGAACGGGCGCGAGCACAGCAAGAAGATCGGCATCGTCGGGCGCGAGATGCGCTCGGCCCGCGCGCTGCGCGAACGGCTCGACGGCATCGTGCTGCGGATGCCAGTGAACGCGCCGCGTCGCTGCCGTTCGGCCAGCCGATCGACCTGCGCGAGCAGTACACCGCATAGATCCCGCTCTACACCATCACCGAGCTGATGGCCCTGCCCGATGCGCCGCGTTTTCGCGACTGGTACGGCACGGTGGTGGCAGGGAGCACGTCAAGTATTGCCAACCCTTCGGCGCGCGAGGGCGCGCTGAAGGCCCGCGCCGAGGTGGCCGAGTTCCTGGAGCCCATCATCCTGGAGCGCAAACGCAATCCGGGCAACGACCTGTTGTCCGATCTGGCCACTGCCGAGATGGACGGCGAGCCGATCCCGCACGACGAGATCGTGTCGAACCTGATCTTCCTGCTGGCAGCCGGCGTCGAGACGACCGAGCGTGTGCTGACCAGCACGCTGCGCCATCTGGTGATGCATCCGGCCGAGTGGGACTGGCTGCGCGCGAACTACCGCGACCCGGAAAAGCTCTCTGCCTTTTGCGCCGAGGCGCTGCGCTACTTCCCGCCGCTGACCATGCTGGTCCGCGAGGCCATGCAGGACACGGAGCTGGGCGGCCAGGCCATCAAGGCCGGCGACAAGATCGTTGCCATCGAGGTGTCGGGCAACTTCGACGATGCCCATTTCCCGAACGCCGCGAAGTTCGACCACGACCGCTTCGTCGGTGCCAGCGAACGCCAGTACATGCCCGGAGGCGACATCCTCACCTTCGGCAAGGGCACGCACCACTGCGTGGGATCACGTCTCGGGCAACTGGAGATGATGCATGCCTTCACCCAGCTGCTGAACCGGGTCGGGCGCATCGAGGCCGCTGGCGAGCTGCCGGTGGGGGTCGGATTCTTCCTGCACTCGCCGCCGTCGCTGCCGGTGATCCTGCATCCGGTGGCAGCAGCCACCTGATTCAGAAACGCGGGCGCCGGTCGTCGAAGTCCGGCCGGTGCTTGCGCATCTCCTTCGCGTCGTCCCGCACGCGGATGCCGCACTCCAGGTAGTTGCGGTGCAGCCGCGCCAGCTGCGCGCGGTCCAGGGTCACGCCCAGGCCGGGGCCCGGGGGCGGGGCCAGCTGGCCGCCTTCGATCTTCAGCTTGCCGCCGGTGATCACCTCGTCCACCTGCCAGGGGTAGTGGGTGTCGCAGGCGTAGCGCAGGTTGGGAATGGTCACCCCCACATGCGTCATCGCGGCCAGGCTGATGCCCAGGTGCGAGTTCGAGTGCATCGAGATGCCCAGGCCGAAGGTGCGCCCGATGGCCGCCAGATGCTGGGTGGCCCGCAGTCCGCCCCAGTAGTGGTGGTCGGACAGGATCACCTGCACCGCGCCCAGGCGGATCGTCTCGGGGATGTGGCCGAAGGCGATCGTGACCATGTTGGTGGCCAGCGGCATGCCCTTGGCGAACTTCGCCACCTCGCCCATTTCCTCCAGCGTGCGGCAGGGGTCCTCGAGGTACTCCAGCAGGCCGTTGGCAGCCAGCGCCGGCATCACGCGGCGGGTGGTCTCCACCGACCAGCCGCCGTTGGGGTCGATGCGCAGCGGCATGCCGGGGAATGCGGTGCGCAAGGCATCCAGCGCGCGGATTTCTTCCTCGGGCGCGAACACGCCGCCCTTGAGCTTGATCGAACCGAATCCGTACTGCCCGATCATGCGGCGCGCCTCGCCCACCATCTGCTCGGGCGTGAGCACCTCGCCCCAGTCGTCCTGCGAGTAGCCGTCGAAGTCCTTGTGCTGGGCGAACTTGTAGAACAGGTAGGCGCTGTAGGACACCGCCGGGCGTACCGCGCCACCAAGCAGCTGGTACAGCGGCCGCTCCAGGATGCGGGCCTGCAGGTCGAGGAAGGCCACCTCGAACGCACCCAGTGCCGAGGCCCGCGCCTTGTCGCCTTCCGGTGGAAACTGCGCCCCCGTATCGGGGTTGTTGCCGACGCTCGCATAGACCACCCGCGTCAGCGCATTGAGCTCGAACGGGTCGAGCCCCACCAGCAGCGGTGCCACCTTGTTCAGGTCGGCCAGGGTCTTCAGGTCGCCATAACTTTCACCCAGGCCGACGCGGCCGTCGCGCGTCTGCACCTCGATGATGCTGCGCAGGGCCCAGGGCTCGTGCACGCCCGCCACGTTGAGCAAGGGCGGGTCGCGGAATGCGATCGGGGTGACGCGCACGGCCACGATGGGGGAAAGGTTGCTGCTGCTCACGAGGTCTCTCCGTTCAATAGTTCAAACTGCATCTCGCCTGCCAGTGTCTCGCCGGGTGCCAGCAGCCGGGTACCGGTGCCGGCAACACCGCGCGCGGCCAGGTTGAAGCCGTCGGCCACATGGCTGACCGGCTCCAGGCACAGGTAGGCCAGGCTGTCGGGGCGGTGTACCACCAGGTGCTGGAACACCGGGTCGGCCTGGATACGCAACCGGGCACCGCGGGGGAGCCCGACGTCTGCGCGGCCGTCCCAGCCACCGAGATAGTGGGTCAGGCCCCCGGTGGGCAGTGCGCGGGCTGGCTGGAAGATCTCGTCGGCTGCCAGCGGACGGGACCCGGTGGCCAGGAAGTCCGGGGTGCAGGACCACCGGGTGCTGGCGCCATACGCCAACCGCGCGCCGGGTTCATGCCGGAAATAGGGGTGCAGCCCGATGCCGGCGGGCATGACACCCATGCCGGCGTTGCGGATGGTGATGCGCATGTGCAAGGCAGCAGGGGTCAGTGCGATCTCCAGCCGCCCGGTGTAGTGCCAGGGCCAGGCCAGGCTGGGCGCCGCGTCGAGCGCCAGCACGGCCGTCGCTCTACCCTGCTGCTCCAGCGTCCAAGGGAGCAGGTGCGCCGTGCCATGCAGGGTGTGCGGCAGCGCATCGGGATGCGGTTGCAGCCGCACCTCCTCGCCCTGCACCCGCACTCGGGCCTGCGCAATGCGGTTGGAATAGGGGAGCAGCGGATAGATGCCGCCCTTGCCCCAGCGCACCGGATCGCTGAAGTCCTCCGGGTAGGGATGCAACACGTCGACCGGGCGGCCGTCGGGTGCCTGCAGCTGCAAGGCGGACACCCGGCCGCCGGCGGCAGGTACCAGCCGTGCGCGCGCCGCGCCGGCTTGCAATTGGACGATGGCGTTCATGGGCCCGGATTGGTTCGATTTGTCACACCGTGCCCCGCCGCGCTGCGAACCCGCGGGGCGGCGTGCGGGATGTTCTGGATTGGCGCTTAGGATAAGCGCTCCTGCCACTTGCGACGAGGGAATTTATGACTGTGCTGATCACCGGCGCTGCCGGCCTGGTGGGCCGCGGCCTGCGCCGCGAACTGGCGCCGGACGGCCTGCACCTGCGCCTGTTCGACCGCCTGCCGATCGACCACCCGGGGCCGGGCGAGGAAGCCTGCGGGGGCGATATCGGCGACACCGCAGCCCTGGCGCAGGCGATGCAGGGGGTGCGCTGCGTGGTGCACCTGGCCGGCTGCACCACCGATGCCGACATGGAGGCCCAGATCGCCGGCAACATCCGCGGGGCCTGGAACGTGTTCGAGGCCGCCCGGGACGCCGGCGTGCAGCGGGTGGTCTACGCCAGCTCGCACCATGTGGTGGGTTACTACCCGCGCCACCGGCGCATCGGCACCGGCGCGTTGTTGCGCCCCGACAGCCGCTACGGCCTGACCAAGGCCTTCGGCGAACAGGTGGGCGCAATGTTCGCCGACAAGTACGGCCTGCGGGTGTTGTGCATCCGCATCGGTTTCGTGGAAGACCGCCCGATTGACGCCCGCCGGCTGGCCATCTGGTCGAGCTGGCGCGACCTGGCGCAGCTCGTGCGGATCGGCATGCAGCACCCGGATCTGCGGTATGCGGTGGTCTACGGCGTGTCGGACAACACCCGCAGCTTCTTCGACAACGACACCGCCTTCCGGCTGGGTTACCGGCCGCAGGACAACGCCGAGGACTTTGCCGCCCGCGTGCTGGCCGAAGCACCCGCCGAGGACCCGGCGCAGGTCGGCACGCAGGTGATGGGCGGCTGGGCCGCGAACAACGACTACACCGGCCCCATCGACCGCATCCACGAATGGTGAAGTCGGCCCGCCGTCAGCGCGGCGTGCCGAACTGCTGCACCCAGTACACGCCCAGCCGGGCACGGGCATTCACCGCATAGGCCACGACCATCTCCTGGTAACCCGGGTTCATCAGGTTCGCGCAATGGCCAGGGCTCCTGAGCCAGCCGGCCACCGCATCCTCGGGCGTGAGCTGGCCGCCGGCGATGTTTTCGCCGGTCATGCGGTAGCGATAACCGGCACGGGTGACGCGCTGCGCCGGGGTGCTGCCGTCCTTGGCGTCGTGGCTGAAATAGTCCTGCGCCGCCATGTCGGCCGCATGGGCGCTGGCCGCAAGCTCCAGCACAGGGCTCCAGCGCACCGGTGGGGCAGCAGCATGGGCGGTGGCGCCACAGCTGCGCGGCTGCGCACGGGCCGCGTTCACCAGCGCCAGCATGCGCGCCTGCACCTGCTGTGCGGACAGGCCCACCACTGGCGCAAACGGCTCTGCGAGTACCACCCAGCTCTCATCGCCCTGCGCGAACAGCCCCAGTGCAGACAGCCTGGGCTGGACGAGATGGGCACAGAGGCGGGAGGCCACCATGGCCTCGACGCGGGGGCCGCGGCGCGGCCCGGTGAAACGCATCACCTGGACTTCGTTCATGCGGTCGCCCACGGACCGCACGGCGGCCTCGAGCGCGGTGCCGCGGGCCAGCTTTGCGGCGACCGCATCCAGCGTGTCGCGGCGCACCAGTGGTGGCGCCGACCCGGCACACAAGCCGCCGGACGCTCGCAGCGTGTTCACCAGGCGCTCCAGATCCGCACTTTGCGCCTGCACCGTCGCGTGCGATGCACAGGCCAAGGCCAGCGCCATGCTGAAGCTCCAGACGCGCGGGTATGTCACTGCCGCTGGCTCAGGGACAGGGTGTCAGCCGCCGCCATCGGCGATACGCTGCGGGCCCGCCAGATCCAGGAACCACAGGCATGGGTCGACTCGGGCCGCGCCAATACCGCCATCGCCAGTGCAGGGAGCCCGGCACGTGATGCCTTGCTGGGAAAGGATGAAACCACGCTAGAAACGGCCCGGTCAGGTGGACAAGGGCAGCCGAAAGATTGTGACACCTCCCCCCCGAACGGCTATCGGGCATTCGACACACTTGCACTGGAAATGCCGAGCAAGTCCAGGACGCCACATACCAGGCTCAGGGGATGCGGCGGGCATCCCGGCACGAACAGGGTGGGCGCAAAACGCTCCAGGAAGTCCCGCGCGATCGCTGGCGATCCCGCCCACGGTCCACCGGAAATGGCGCATGCGCCCACGGCGATGACGAACTTGGGGGCCGGCATCGCGTCCCAGCACAGCTGCAGCGCCTCGGTCATGTTGCGTGTGATGGGCCCGGTCAGCACCAGGCCATCGGCATGCCGCGGCGACGCGACGATGTCGATGCCGAAGCGCCCGATGTCGAAGTTGACATTGGTCAAGGCGTTCACCTCGAGCTCGCAGGCGTTGCAGCCGCCGGCAGACACCGAGCGCAGCTTGAGCGAGCGACCGAAGCGCCGGCGCAGGGCCTCGGACACCTGCAGCGGGTCGAGATCACGCCGAAGCGCGCTCAGCACCAGGCCCTCGCGCCCGGTGCTGGCCAGACGCACATCGCTGGAGAACGACAGCTTGGCACTGGGGCAGACCGGCGCGCAGTCGCCGCACAGGATGCAGGACCCCAGGTCGATGCGCACGGGGTCCAGCGAGATCGCGTCGGTCAGGCAGGCCTCCAGGCAGGCCCGGCAACCCGTTGCGCAATCGCGCGCGGCGATTTCCGGTTTGCCCCGAAAGCCGGCAGGCCGGGCCTGGCGCGGATCGGCAATGGTCTGTTCTTCCTGGGCGCGTCGGACGGCAATCGACTTGAACACCATGGCTCCTAGAGATCGTTCCCGCAATAGGACAGATCAAAACTCTTGTTGCAGACCGGAAAGTCCGAGATCTCGTTGTCGCGCACCGCCCAGGCCAGACCGAACCAGTTGAACATCGACGGATCCTGCACCTTGCAGTGCAACAGGCTGCCATCGGCCGCAGTTTCCAGCACCTGCACCACCGGCCCACGGAAGCCCTCCTGCACCGACACACACAGGCTCTGTGGCGCCAGCGGCCCTGGGACCTGCAGCGGTGGCGCCGCCAGATCCGCCACCGGCCCCTGCAACAGACGCTGGATCCAGGCCGCGGAGACTTCGATCTCGCGCATGCGCAGCTGCATGCGCGCCCAGCAATCCCCCGTGGCCTGCGTGAGCAGCGGGGCCGGATGGGCGCCATACAACCGGCCGGGCTGGCTGACCCGCGCATCCAGCGCCAGGCCGCTGGCGCGTGCCACCAACCCCACCAGGCCAAGTTCCTGCGCCACCTGGGTGCCGACGACCCCCACCCCCTGCAAGCGTGCCTGCACGCTGCGCGCGCCCAGCATCAATGCGTGGACCTGCGCCGCGTCACGCACAAACACACGCAGGGTTTCCTGCAGGTCCTGCCGCAACGCGTTCGTGATGCCATGCCGCACGCCGCCCGGCCGCAGCCAGCCGCGGCCGAAACGGCTGCCACAGACGCGCATGGAGGCGTTGATGATGGCGGTACGCAGGCGGCCCAGGGTGGCGCCAGCTTGCAGAAAGGCGATGTCGGTGGCCAGCCCGCCGAGGGCCGCCAGATGCATGGCGATGCGCTCGAGTTCCAGCGCGATGCCACGCACCTGCTCGGCGCCTTCGGATACCTGCACGCCGCCAAGTGCCTCCAGGGCGTTGCAAAAGGACCAGGCATAGGCAATGCTGCTGTCGCCGGCGATCGTCTCCACCAGCGGCGTCAGGGCATGCGCCGGACGCTGCAGCAGCAGTGCCTCGACGCCGCGGTGCTGGTAGCCGAGCTGGATCTCCAGATGCAGCACCTGCTCGCCATGGCACATGAACCGGAAGTGGCCCGGCTCGATGACACCCGCATGGATCGGGCCGACGCCCACCTCATGCACCTGCTGCCCGCGCAGCACAAAGAACGGATGGGTGTGCACCTGCTGCTGGCGCGCCCCTTCGTAGCGCACCGGCTTGCACCAGGGGTGTCCCACCGGCTGCAGGCCGGTCTGCTCCCACAGCTCGCGCTCGAACATCTGCACCGCCGGAAAACGCGCGGTGAGGGACGGGTAGGCGGCACCACGGGCAGCGGCGCCACGCTGCAGGCGCATGCGCCCCTGCAGGTCCTGCAAAACGGCCGTGGGCAGCAGCCGGCCTGCGCCAGCCGGCCGGCCATACAGCGCCACCATGCGTTCGCCGGCGTCCAGCGCGCTGGCACAGGTATCGGCCCAGGCATCGAGGCCCCGCACCGGAATGTCTTGGGCCCGCACACACACCACCGGCCCGGCCGTCTGCATCACTGGCCTCCGATCGAATGCGCCACCTGGCGCAGCAAGGCGCTGACGGGCTGCGGCGTGTAGGCGCCCAGAAGCACCAGCACGCCCACGAACCCGAGCTTGGGCACCGCCGTGACCCAGGACTCCACGATCGCCGGCCCCTGGCGCTCCGACGGACCCCACAACATCGGGAAGATGGCACGGCCGGTGGCGACGAAGATGACCGTGAGCATGGTGCACATGATCGCGAACGCCAGCAACTGCCCGGCCTGCACGATGCCCGAGAGGATCAGCATCTCGGCCAGGAAACTGCCGAAGGGCGGGAACCCCAGCAATGCAAAGGTGCCCACGGCAAACAACATGCCGGAGAAAGGCAACACCCGGATCACGCCGCTGAGCGCCGCCACCTCGTTGGTGCCGTAGACCGCGCGCAGCCGCCCGGCCGTCAGGAACAGCAAGGCCTTGACGAATGCATTGCTCACCACGTAGAGGACCACGCCATACGCCGCCGCCTTGCCCACCGACAGTCCGATCGCGATCACGCCGGAGGAGCTGACACAGGCGTAGGCAATCAGCCGCTTGTAATTGCGCGCCGCCATCACCTGCACGGCGGCCACCGTCAGCGACAGGCAGCCCATGACCAGCAGCTCATGGGTGACGAAGCCCGTCTCGCGCGCCTGCAGGATCTGCAGCACTCGGAATACGGCCACGATGCTGATGTTGAAATGCACGGCCGCCAGCAGGGCACTGGTGCTGGTCGGGGCGGTCTCGTAGGTGGCCGGCAGCCAGCTGTAGATCGGTGCCAGCCCGAGCTTGCTGCCCAGGCCGAACAGGATCAGCGCAAAACCCAGACGCTGCCAGCTGTCGCCGGCCACAGGCAGCGTGGCCGCCATCTGGTCCAGTGCGAAGACCAGCTCGCGCCCCTGCAGGCCGGCGCTGCGTGTCAGGCACAGAAATCCCAGGAAGGTCAGCGCCAGCGACATGCTGGAGTACAGCAGGTACTGCCAGGCCACACGCCGGGCCTGGACCGATTCGCCCTGTGCGACCAGCGGGGCCAGGCACAAGGTGGTCAGCTCCATGAACACCCACAGCACCAGCAGGTTGTTGGCCATCACGCCCAGGTTCATCGCGAACATGAAGAGCAGCGAGAGCACTGCACGGGGCAGGATCTTCTCGGCCATGATGCGCGAGGTGCTGACACGCGAGGCCATGTAGACGCTGATGCCCAGGAACACGGCATTGATGACCAGAAGGAACAGCATGGAGGTGGCATCCAGCACGAGGTAGCGCCAGGCCAGGTACACCGGCATGTCGGCCAGCGGTGTGCCGGCGAACACGGCAACGCTGGCCAGCAGTAGCAAGGCCGCGCAGACCACCAGCGTGGGCCCGACCCATGCATGGCGCGACAGGATCGGGGGCACCGGTGTCATGCGCCGCTTTCTCCGGCGCCAGGCGGATGCTGCGGGGTGGCAGTCTCCAGCCTGTCCGGCTGGCCGACAAGCCAGCTGCCGACACCTGCGATCAGCAGGTACACCGCGGTCAGCATCAGATGGACGGGCAAGGGCCAGGGGGCTGTCAGCGTCGACTCGAACACGGCAATCACGTTCTCCATGAACAACAGAGCCACCAGTTGGGCCACCGGGGCCGTGTTGGTGGACAGGATCAGCAGCACCAGGATCACCGTGGCAGCCACCACACCCAGGGCCAGGGCCTGCGCATCGGCCATGGCCGCCCCGGAGAAATCGAAGGCCAGCGCCATCAGACCGATGCCGATGGCCCAGCTGAACAGGTTGGACGGCATCAGGTCGGTGTCGGGCTGCGCACACAGCCGAATGGCCCGTTGCAGCAGCAGCGGCGCCAGCACACCACGTACCAGCACCACTTCCAGCACGCCGAACAAGGTATGCCAGGACCACTGCGCATGGTGGAGGACGCCCACCCAGGCCAGCGCCAGCGCCTGCAGGACGAGCCACAGGGGCGCGGCGTGCACCTTGCCGAAAAACACCGGCACCATGGCCGCCATCAGAAACAACAGCAGGGGCAGGCGCATCAAGTCCCCCAGGCGCCGGCGATGGCCAGGCTCAGACAGGCCAGCAAGGATGCCAGCAGGAGATAGCGCGGGACCTGGCGCATGCGCAGGCGTGCCCGCAGGGACTCGACAAACCCGACGGCAAGCGCGACGGCCGCCAGCAGCCCGAGCGCAGCCAGCAGGGCTGCCAGCGGATGCTCCAGTGGCGAGAACGGGTTCAGCACGGCGGCGATCAATCCCGCATAGGTGCTCAGCTTGAGGGCGCCGGCGTACTGCATCGCCGCCAGTTCGGGACCGCTGTGGTCCAGCACCATGGCTTCATGGACCATGGTCAGCTCCAGGTGGGTCAGGGGGTCGTCCACCGGCACGCGCGAGGCCTCGGATTGCAACAGGATGAACAAGGCCGCCACCACCGGCACCACCAGGACGGGATACAGCGCGGATGCATGCAGTGTGCCGACCAGCGCCGCGAAACTGGTCTGGCCCGTCGCGAGTGCCAGCGCGCCGATCAGCAGAAACAGCGCCGGTTCGGCAAACGCGGAGAACGAAGCCTCGCGCGCGGCACCCATGCCCTCGAAGGCGCTGCCGACGTCCAGCGCCGATACCATCAGGAACAGGCGCGCCAGGCCCAGCGCATAGGCGAACAGCACGAAATCATGCGTGAACTGCAAGGGCGCAAACGCCCCCAGCATCGGTGCGATCAGCGCGCCGAGCGCCGACGCCAGCAACACCACGTACGCACCGGCACGAAACAGCGGGGTGCTCAGGGCACTGTAGACAGGCTTCTTGTGCAGGAGACGAAGCAGGTCCCAGCCGGACTGCCAGATTCCCGGCCCGACCCGACCCGCCCAGCGCGCCTTGGTGCGGTTGACCAGGCCCACCAGCACCACCGGCAGGACCAGCGCCAGCACCCCGTGCGCGACGGTGAGGGCCAGCACGGTCGCGCTCACAGCAGCGGCCCCCCCACCAGCAGCACCAGAGCGGCAATCGCCACCAGCGCCACCAGCCCCGCCGCAAAGGCGTAGCGCGGGTCGTCCTCGCGCAGTTTCTGCGACAGGGCACTGGCCGAGGCGTCCCCATGGCGGATCACGTCGAACAGGCGGTGTTCGACGGCGTCGACACAGTCGGTGATGAGCCAGGCATCGGCAGGGAAATACCCTTGCGGCGCCTTCTGCCGGCGCACCAGCCGCAACACGCCGCGGAACCGTTCGGCGAAATCTGCAGAGAAGCCGGCGCCGGTGGTCTGCATGCGGGCGCTGACCGCGGCATACCCGCAAGCCCAGGTGGCCGAGCGCGGCGCCGGGGACCCACGGGCCGTGGCAGCGCGCCATACCCACACCAGCACCACCACCAGCAACAGCAGACCCGCCAGCAGACCGATGCGGGACAGATTGGCGGCCAGGTCCGCCAATGCGACAGGCGCTGCCTGCACCGCCGGGCCGGTCAGCGAGGCCAGGGCAATACCTGCCGCCCCCTGCACCATCCACAAGCCCAGGACGGGAAACACCCCCAGTACCACCACTGCGACCGCATGCAGCCCCATCGGCAGCAACATCCATCGGCTGGCCTCGACCGGCGGGCGCGCGGCGGCGTCCCGCGGCGCACCAAGAAACGCGACCCCAAACGCGCGCGTGATGCTCAGGGCCGACACGGCACCCACGAAGGCCAGCAGCGCGCCAGTGACGTACAAGGCCAGCCTGGCACCCACCGGCAGGTCCTGCGCGCTGAACAGGCCGGCATAGACCGTGAACTCGCTGGCGAACCCATTGAAGGGCGGCAGGGCCGAGATGGCCACGCCACCGATAAGAAAGCTGGCTGCGGTCCAGGGCATCAGGCGGGCCAGCCCGCCGAGCCGTTCGACATCCACCGTGTCGGTTGCCTGGTACACGGCGCCGGCCGCGTAGAAAAGCTGGCACTTGAAGACGGCATGGTTCAGCACATGCATCAGCCCACCGGTGAAGCCGACCGCCACCAGCACCGGGTTGTTCCAGCTCAGCCCCAGGCATCCCACACCGAAGCCAATGCCCGCAATGCCCACGTTCTCGGTCGACGAATACCCCAGCAGGCGCTTGAGGTCCCGCTGTCCGACGGTGTAGAGCGCTCCGACCAGGGCGGAACAGGCGGAGAAGGCGACGAGAAACCAGCCCATCCATTCGTCGGGCGTGCCCATCAGCCAGACGAAGCGCACCAGTGCATACAGCCCGGCCTTGTGGATCACGCCGGACATCAGCGCCGACACATGGGCGGGTGCCGCCGCATGCGCACGCGGCAGCCAGGAATGAAACGGAAAGAACGCCGACTTGAGCCCGAAGCTCGTGACCAGCAGCAGGAACACCGCGTTGCGCTCGGCGCCCGGATGGGACTGCATCCAGGTGCCGAAGCTGCCGAGGTCCCAGGCTCCGCAATGGGTGTAGAGGATCATCACGGCAGCCACCAGGAACATCAGTCCGACATGGGTCGACACCAGGTAGTTGAAGCCGGCAAACCGCACCTTCTGGTTGGTGTAGTCCCAGATCACCAGCAGCCACGCGGCGAGTGCCGCGATCTCCCAGCCCAGCAGGAAGATCAGCGCATGGTCGCCGGCGTACACCAGCACGAACGACAGCGCGGTCATGTTCAAGAGCGCGTAATGCACCCCGACATGGCGCCGCGTGGCAAAGTAAGGCCGCAGATACCCCAGCGCATAGACGCCACCGAGCAGCGTCATCGGCAGGGACCAGGCCAGGAAAAACGCGCCCAGCGCATCCAGCCGGACCCGCAGCGTGCCCACCGGATAGGCCCACGCGAGCTCTCCGACCAGCACCTCGCCGTCCAGCAGCACCGGCAGCACCATGGTCCAGACCAGGGCGGTGGCGACCAGTTGCGACAGGATGCCGATGGCTGCGCGCAGAGGATTCGACAGGGGCAACAGACATGCCGCCGCACCCACCAGCAGCACCAGCACGGCGGCAATCAGCGTGCCCACACGCCCACCCAGGCTTGCCCGCAGGCCGGTTCACGGCGAAAGCGAAGGCCCTGCACGCGATCCATTCCCGTGCTCAGCACACCGGGCTGCCGGCCCGGACGGTTGGCATCAACATGGTATTTGTTCTCGATGTTATTTGCATGATAATCCAGTTGTCATTTGGAGACGCCATGGAAATCAAGACAGCGCGCCTGACGGTACTGGTCGACCCCGCCAAGAAGAAGGCCTTCGAAGCCCTGTGTGCCAGCCAGGACGTCACCCCCTCCCAGGTGGTGCGTCGCCTCATCCGCGACTATCTGGTGCACCACGGCGTGCGGTTCGTCCCCAGCGGCCAGGAAGACCCGGACGAGCCCGCGCACAAGGCCTGACAAGGCGCACGCACTGTGGCAGGATGACCGCATGGACACCGACCTCCCGCCCCTGATCCGCAGCCTGATGGCCCCCGGGCGTTTCCCGGGTGTGCCGGGGCCTGCGGAACTCGTCGAGACCCACATCTCCTGGGTGCTGCTGGCCGGCGATCACGCGTTCAAGATCAAGAAGCCGGTGCGGCTGCCTTTCCTGGACTTCAGCACGCTGGCGCAGCGCAAGACCTGCTGCGAGGACGAACTGCGCCTGAACCGGCGCTTTGCACCCGACCTGTACCTGGATGTGGTGGGCCTGTACCACTCGGCCGAAGACCCGCGCTGCAGCGGCAACGGCGACCCCATCGAATACGCGGTACGCATGCGCCGCTTCGACGAATCTGGCAGGCTGGACCATCTCTGTGCACTGGGTCGGCTGAAACCAGACCATCTCTCCGACCTGGCCCGGACACTCTCGGATTTCCATGCGAATGCGCCCACGGCACCGCCCGACAGCCGGTTCGGACACCCGCCAGGGGTGCTGGCTGCCGCACTGGAAAATTTCCAGGAGCTGCAACAGTTGCTGCGCGCCACCGAGCACGCCCGCCTGGCCCGGTTGCAGGCCTGGACCGAGGCGGAGTTCGGTCGGCAGGCAGCCCCCATGCGCACACGCAGGGCCGGTGGACGCGTGCGCGAATGCCATGGCGACCTGCACCTTGCCAACATGGTCTGCATCGATGGGCGCATCCGGATGTTCGACTGCATCGAATTCAGCGAAGACCTGCGCTGGATCGACGTGGCCAGCGAATACGCTTTCACCTATGTCGACCTGCTGGACCACCGGCAGGGCGCCCTTGCCGGCTGGTTCCTCAATGAGGTGCTGGCCTGCAGCGGCGACTACGAAGCCGCCGTCGTGCTGCGTTTCTATGCGGTGTACCGCGCCCTGGTCCGGGCCAAGGTGGCGGCCATCCGCGGCGCCCCCCAAGGTGGCGAGGCTGACACAGCCGCTTATCTGGCCCTGGCCGAGCAGCTCGCGCAGCCGCAAGCGGCGCGGCTGATCATCACGCACGGGCTCGCAGGCTGCGGCAAGACGGTGGCGAGCACCCGGCTGCTGCAGGCCGACCCGAACGCCACCACGCTGCGCCTGCGCTCCGACATCGAACGCAAGCGCCTGTTCGGGCTGGACGCGCGCCAGCACAGTGGCTCACCCCTGGGGGGGGGCATCTATGCGCCCGATGCCCACGCACGCACCTACGCCCATCTGCACGAGCAGGCCGCCATGTTGCTGCGTGCCGGCTGGTCGGTCGTGGTGGACGCGGCATTCCTGCGTCGCGCCGAGCGCGACCGCTTTCGGGGCCTTGCCGCCGAACTGGGCGTGTCCTGCGCAATCCTGGCCCCGCAAGCGAGCCCGCAGGTGCTGCGCGAAAGGATCCTGGCACGCCAGCAACAGGGGCTGGATGCCTCGGAGGCGACCCTCGCGGTGCTCGAACAGCAAATGCACTGGATCGAGCCGCTGACCGCCGACGAACAGGTTTGCCAAATCGCCCTGGCACCGGAGCCGGCGTGAGGCCGGCCAGGCAGACGGGCTGGCTATCGGTTGTCTGCGCACTGTGCGGCGGTGCGGGCGTACCGGCGCGACGGTGTTCGGCCCCCCTGAGCCGGACGCGCGGTCAGAGCGACAGCGGCGCGGCCGCAAACCGCGAGAAACGCGGCTCGGGCAGACCGCGAACCCCGACGTCCAGCGCGAAGACCGCACCACACAGGTCGGTCGCACCTGTCGCGGGACGGATCGACGTGACCAGCAGCGTGTCCAGGCGCGGTCCGCCAAAGGCGCACATCGAGGGCTTGGGCACCGGCACCGGCACCGACGCAAGCAGCCGGCCGGCCGGGTCGAAGCGGTGCACCAGACCCGCGTCATTGGCACAGATCCAGTAGTGACCCCCGGCATCCACGGCAGCACCATCCGGGCGCCCGGGCAAGGGCGCCATATCGACGAAGACTCGCTGGCGACACGGCATGCCGGAGACCGGATCGACATCACAGGCCCAGACCGTCTGCACGCTGGGGTGGGAGTCCGAGAAGTAGAGGGTTTTGCCGTCCGGGCTGAACGCCAGGCCGTTGGGCGTGATCAGACCGTCGAGCGTGGACGCACGCAGGCCGTGTTCGTCCAGGCACATCCAGGCGCCCACGGCAGATGGCGGCGTCATGTCCATGCACATGGTGCTGAGCCAGAACCGGCCTGTGGCATCGCACCGCCCATCGTTGAAACGCATGTTCGGGCGCGGGTGGGTGATGGGCGCCAGGCAGTCCAGCTGCAGCAGCGGCGGCTCCCGCAGTGCGACCGCATAGACACCCGTCTCCATGGCCGCAACGATGCCGCCTCTGGCGCTCAGCGCAATGCAACCCACGCGCTGGGGCGTATCCCAGGACTGCTGCACACCGGTGGCCCAGTCCAGCCGGTGGATCTGGCGGCCATTGATGTCCACCCAGTACAAGGCCTGCGCATCGCCGTCCCAGACCGGGCATTCGCCGACCTGGTCGCGCCTGGCCGTGATCACGCGGGGTTCCGACATGCCGTTGCCCCGCGTCAGTCGAACGGACCCATGCGCACGAAGCCGCCGCCCTGGAACACCGCCACCGGGTCGGTCGGGTCCGGGGCGGGCGTGCGTGCGAAGAGGGCTTCACGGAATGGCTCGGAACTGTCCTGGGGTCGGTAGCCCAGGTGCCGGGCGCGGGAGTTGTCCCACCAGGTGACCGGGTTGTCGGACATGCCGAAAACGATCGTATGCCCCAGCATGGGCGTGCTCAGGCAGGCCGTGACCAGGCGGTACAGATCCGCGTGGCTGAGCCAGCTGGCCAGCATGCGCCGGTCCACCGGCTCGGGAAAGGAGGAGCCGATCCGCACACAGGCGGTCTCGATGCCGTAGCGGTCGAAGTAGAAGCGGGACAGGTCTTCGCCAAAAGCCTTGCTGACACCGTACATGCCGTCCGGGCGCGGCGGATGGTCTGCGGTAATCGTTTCCGACTGCCTGTAGAAACCGGTGACATGGTTGGAGCTGGCAAACACCACACGCCGTGTGCCGCACTTGCGCGCGGCTTCGTACAGGTTGTGCATGCCGATGATGTTGGCCTGCAGGATCGGCCCGAACGGGCCCTCCGAAGGCACACCACCCAGATGCACCACGGCATTGACGCCCTGCATCATCGCCAGCACGGCATCGGTGTCGGCCAGATCGGCGAGCATCACCTCCTCGCCGGGCCGGGCCGCACCGACATCCACCCGGTCGGACAGGCGCAAGGTGGTGCAATCCGCCTTCAGAGGTTCGCGCAAGGCCTGGCCCAGCTTGCCGGCGGCGCCCGTCAGCAGCAATCGTTCGTGCAGCTTGGTTCCCATGGTGTACCTGTTTCCTGGTGCCTTCGGCACGGTGTGGATTGCGGGGTCCTATGTTATCTGCAGCCATGCGATGCAGCCACGCCAGACACCAAGGGCACAGGCGGAGGCCTTCTCAGCGCGAAAACCGGAAAACCGCCGTAGAAGCCAGCAGGTTGGGCAGCCAGCGTACCTTGCGCCCATCCTCCAGGCCGAAGCTGTCCTGGATCTTGAGCCCATTGCGCTGGGCCAGCACGGCGAAATCGGCATAGGTGCCGACCCGGATATTGGGGGTGTCGTACCACTGGTAGGGCAGTCGCCGCGTCACCGGCATGCGGCCACCGAGCACACTGAGGCGGTTGGGCCAGTGGCCGAAATTCGGAAATGCGACGATGCCGATGCGCCCGACCCGCGCGGTCTCGCGCAACATGACTTCGGCATTGCGCAGGTGCTGCAGGGTGTCGATCTGCAGCACGACATCGAAGCTCGCATCATCGAAGGCGGCCAGTCCCTCGTCAAGATTGAGCTGGATGACGTTCACATCCTTGCGCACACAGGCCAGCACATTGGCGTCATCGATCTCGATGCCGTACCCGCTGCAGCCCCGCTGCGCCTGCAGATAGGCCAGCAGGCTGCCGTCGCCGCAGCCCAGATCCAGCACGCGCGCACCGGCCGGCACCAGCTGCGCGATCGCCTCCATCGTGCGCTCATCACTCATGATGTGCCCCCGTGCAAGCCTGCCGCGATCTGGTCGAAGTAGGCGCGCACCAGGTTCATGTAACGACTGTCGTCCAGCAAAAAGGCGTCGTGGCCATGTGGCGCATCGATTTCGGCGTAGCTCACATCCCGCCGGTTGTCCAGCAAGGCCCGCACAAGCTCGCGACTGCGCGCCGGCGAAAAACGCCAGTCGGTGGTGAAGCTGACCAGCAGGAACCGGGCGGTCGCGCGTGCCAGCGCCTGGCCGAGATTGCCGGCATAGTCCCGCGCCGGGTCGAAATAGTCGAGGGCTCGGGTGATCAGCAGATAGGTGTTGGCGTCGAAGTACTCGGCGAACTTGTCACCCTGGTGGCGCAGGTAGCTCTCGATCTGGAACTCGACCTCCTGCGTCGTGTAGCGGTAGTGCCCGGGGCCGCCCGCGGGGGACTCTGCGCCATCCGACCCGCGCAGCAGGGTGCTGCGCAATTCGCGTCCGAACTTTTCGTTCATGACATCGTCGCTGAGGTAGGTGATGTGGCCGATCATCCGCGCGATGCGCAGCCCGCGCTTGGGTTTGGTCTCGGGCCGGTCCGCCCGGGCGTAGAAGTCGCCGCCATTGAAGTCGGGGTCGGTGACGATGGCCCGGCGGGCCACTTCGTTGAATGCGATGTTCTCTGCCGTGAGATTGGGGGCGCTGGCGATCACGACGGCATGGCGCACGCGCTGCGGATACTGCAGCGTCCAGCTCAGCGCCTGCATGCCGCCCAGGCTGCCGCCCATGACCGCCGACAGGCTGGCGATTCCGAGGCGGTCCAGCAAACGGGCCTGGGCATCGACCCAGTCCTCCACCGTCACGACGGGAAAGGATGCTCCGTAGACCCGACCGGTGTCCGGGTGTACATGCATCGGCCCCGTGGAGCCGAAGCAGGAACCCAGGTTATTGATGCCAATCACAAAGAAGCGCCGGGTGTCCAGCGGCTTGCCCGGGCCGATCATGCTGTCCCACCAGCCCTCCGAGCGTTCCTGTCCCGCGTACCGGCCGGCCAGGTGGTGCGACGCATTCAGCGCATGCAGGACCAGAACAGCATTGGACTTGTCCGCGTTGAGTTCGCCATAAGTCTCGTACACCAGATCGTAGGCACGGATCGATGCACCGCTGCGCAAGGGCAGCGGTTCGGCGAAATGCATCGACAAAGGTGTGACAAACATAAAAAACCCGGCACCGCTGAAGGCGGGCCGGGGTACCAGAGGGGTCGCGGAGTCCGTCTTTAGCAGTTTCTCGGGACTCTCGGATCCCGGTGCCCGCAAGCTGAAGCAAATCGGCACAAACCGCAAGTATATTGCGCTGCCACCGCGCAATCGCGCAGGATGAAAGATGCGGGATGTCCCGCAGATGACAAATAGTTTGCAATATTTTCCGGTTGGCGCATAATGACCGCGTATTGCCGATTGAGCGGTGATATGAGTATGCGGTGATTAGTCAGTTTCGCGTCTGCTTTAAGTCTTCAATGGTTTGTTGATTGCGGTTATCGGACTCCATCGCTTTTTGAGTTATTTTGAGGAGTCCTTTCATGGGCAACAAACTTTACGTAGGCAACCTGCCTTATTCATTCCGTGACGAAGACCTGCTGAACGCATTCTCTGCACACGGTTCTGTCTCCAGTGCCAAAGTCATGATGGAGCGCGACACCGGTCGCTCCAAGGGCTTCGGTTTTGTTGAAATGGGCAGCGACGCCGAGGCACAAGCAGCCATCAGCGCCATGAACGGCCAGCAATACGGTGGCCGCGGTCTGGTTGTCAACGAAGCGCGCCCGATGGAGCCGCGTCCCCCCCGTAGCGGTGGCTTCGGCGGCGGCGGCAGTGGCGGCGGTTATGGCGGCGGCGGCGGCGGCGGTAGCCGCAGCGGTGGCGGCGGTTACGGTGGTGCTGGCGGCGGCGGCGGCGGCGGTGGTCGCAGCGGCGGCGGCGGCGGTTACGGCGGTGGCCGTAGCAGCTACTGAGATTCCTGACAACGCAGCGCTGCGGCGTTGCAGTCAATGAAAGGCCCGCAAGGGCCTTTTTTCATGGCTCCAGCGCCCGCTTCTTGCGCGGGCGACCGGCAAACAGGCGGTCAAACGCCTTGTCCGGCAACAGGCGCAGCACACCCGCCACGATGGCCATCTGCCAGGGAATCACCCGGTAACTGTCGCCCGCCTCGATGGCGCGGTACGCTCTCTGGGCAAACGCGTCGGGCTGCATGAGAAACGGCATGCCATACCGGTTGCCCTGGGTCAGCGGCGTATCGATGTAGCCTGGGCAAAGGGTGGTCACCCGCACTCCCGTGCCGCGCAATTCCCCACGCAGGGACTCGCAATAACTGATGACGGCGGCCTTGCTGGCACAGTAGGCACCGTGGCCCGGAAAACCACGGATCCCATTGACACTGGCGATACCGACCAGCGAGCCAGATCCACGCGCGCGCATCCCCTCCAGAAACGGATGAAAACTGGCAGCCATGCCGACATTGTTGATGGCAAACACCCGAGCCATCACGTCGAGGTCCTCACGGATGGCCGTATCCATGCCCACACTGATGCCCGCACTCGCGATCACCACATCCGGCAGCCCCTGGCGAACGATGCAATCACGGGCGGCAACCAGCACGCTGTCCACCTGCGTCACGTCTGCCGCATAAATGCCGCAACGGGCGTCGGACCAGCCGGCGGCCATCGCCCATTCGCGCATCGGCGCTTCATGGCGAGCCACCATCGCCACCCGATAACCCGCCCGGTAGAAGCGCGCGGTCAGAGCCTGGCCGATCCCGCTGGAGGCCCCTGTGACAAAAACCAGTTTCGACGACACGGCAGCGCTACCCGGGCTAGCGTGCTGCAGCCGGAACCAGCGTGCCCTTGACCCGGCCCTGCATCACCATGGTCTGTCGCAGGTTGTCATAGTCCATGGTGTCGGCAAGAAAGACGTCCCTGCCACGCCGGATCTCCACCGGGCGGTTCGACACGACGCGGTCGGCTTTCAGGTAGGCATGCAGAAACTCGCCGCGGAACTCGATGCGCGGGGTACTCTGCCCGGCCGGACCACGCTGTGCATCCCGCACAATCTGTGCGCGGCCGAAGAGCTGTACCTCGGAGCCATCGCGGTTGGTCAGGGCCCGGTTGGCGGTTGCGGTGGTCAGACGGCCCCTGTCAT
>JBIKTP010000483.1:0-3319 GCA_044348035.1 Burkholderiaceae bacterium | reverse complement strand
TTCACGCCGCGCCCGCTGATCCAGGCCATGGTGGACTGCATCGCGCCCAAACCCGGCGAGACGGTCTGCGACCCGGCCTGCGGCACCGGCGGGTTCCTGTTCGCCGCGCACAACCATGTGGCCGAGCACAACCCCAACCTGACGCGAGAGCAGAAAAAGCACCTGAAAGAAAAGGCCTTGCGCGGCTGGGAGCTGGTGCAAAGCACGGCACGGCTGGCGGCCATGAACATGATGCTGCACGGCATCGGCTCCGACAAGGCGGTGCCAATCGTCGTGGCCGACGCACTGGCAGCCGACCCCGGCGAACGCTTCGACGTGGTGCTGGCCAACCCGCCTTTCGGCAAGAAAAGCAGCACGATGATCACCGGCGCCGAAGGCCGGGTGACCACCGAAAAGGACGTGATCGAGCGCGACGATTTCTGGGCCACCACGTCCAACAAGCAGCTCAACTTTGTGCAACACATCAAGACACTGCTCAAGCAGCATGGCCGCGCGGCGGTGGTGTTGCCCGACAACGTGTTGTTCGAAGGCGGCGCGGGCGAGACCATCCGCAAGAAGCTGCTGCACGAGTGTGATGTGCACACGCTGCTGCGCCTGCCCACCGGCCTGTTCTATGCACAAGGCGTGAAGGCCAATGTGGTGTTCTTCGAGCGCAAGCCGGCCAGCGAAACGCCGTGGACACGCAAGCTGTGGATCTACGACCTGCGCACCAACCAGCACTTCACGCTCAAGACCAACCCGCTCCAGCGCGCGCATCTGGACGAGTTCGTGGCGCTGTACAACCCTGCCAACCGGCATGACCGCAGGGCCACCTGGGCTGCCGATGCCAACGCGTCGAAAGGCACCGGGCCCCACGGCCGCTGGCGCGCCTACGACTACGCCGAGCTGATCGCCCGCGACAAAGCCAGCCTGGACATCTTCTGGCTCAAGGACGACGCGCTGGCCGACAGCGACAACCTGCCGCCACCACACCTGATCGCCCAGGAGATCGTGGACGATCTCGAAGCGGCGCTGGAGCAATTCCGCCTGATCGCGGGGGATCTGGGCGCAGACGCGCCGGATGCCATGGTCACCCCCTGATCAGCAGGCCAACAGCCTACCCGCTATGCTGGCGGTTATGTTTTACGGAAGGCAGGCAGATGGACAGCAGACAAGACCAGGCAGCAAAACGCGGCATCCGGGGCTGGATGATGTTCGACTGGGCGGCGCAACCGTTCTTCACGGTCGTCACCACCTTCATCTTCGGTCCCTATTTCATCTCGCGCATGGTGCTGGATGCCAATGGCAATCCGGATCCGGTGGCGGGTCAGGCCGCCTGGGGCTACGCGATTGCCATCGGCGGGCTGATCATGGCCCTCATGGCGCCGGTGCTCGGCGCCATTGCCGACCAGACCGGGCCGCGCAAGCCCTGGATCGCCATGTTCGCCGTGGTCAAGATCGGCGCCCTGGCGTACCTGTGGAACGCCGTGCCCGGCTCCAGCGTGTTCTGGATCCTGTTCGCCTTTACCCTGGCCTCGGTCGCGGCCGAGTTCTCGATGTTGTTCAATGACTCGATGCTGCCGCGCCTGGTGCCCCGCTCGGAGATCGGCAAGGTGTCGAACACCGCCTGGGGGCTGGGGTATCTGGGTGGAATGATCGTGCTGATCATCGTGCTGACGCTGCTGGCCGCCTCGCCCTCATCCGGCAAGACACTGCTGGGCATACCGGCCCTGTTCGGCCTCGACCCGGCCACCGGTGACGACGCGCGGGTGACCGGGCCGCTGGCGGCGCTGTGGTACCTGGTATTCCTGCTGCCGCTGTTGCTGTTCACGCCCGATGGCGGTACCTCGCGGCCCCTGAGCGAGGCGGTCTCGCGCGGCCTGACCGAACTGCGCCACACGCTGCGCGAACTGCGCCAGCGCGCCGGGCTGACCCGCTTCCTGGTGGCCCGCATGATCTACCAGGACGGCGTCACCGCATTGCTGGCACTGGGCGGCGGTTTTGCGGCGGCCATGTTCGGCTGGTCGATCATCGAGCTGGGCATCTACGGCATCCTCCTCAACATCGTGGCGATCGGCGGCTCGCTCTACGGCGGGCGGCTGGATACCCGCCATGGTTCCAAATGGGTGGTGGTCCTGGCCGTGCTGCTGCTGATCGTCGCCACGCTGGGCATCCTGTCCACCGGCCCGGGCTACACGCTGTTCGGCTTGATGCAGTTCGCTCCGGTCGATGCGGGTGGGCTGTTCGCCTCCGGTGCAGAAAAGGCCTATGTGCTGTTCGGCCTGCTCATCGGTCTGGCTTTCGGCCCGGTGCAGGCTTCGTCCAGGGCCTACATGGCGCGCAGCGTGTCCGTGGACGAGACCGGCCGCTACTTCGGCGTGTATGCGTTCTCCGGCCGTGCGATCAGTTTCCTGGCGCCGTTCCTGGTGGCCACGGTCACGCAGTTGACCGGCAGCCAGCGCCTGGGCATGGCGGTGATCCTGGTGTTCTTCGCAGTCGGCCTGTTCGTGCTGTTGCCGGCACCTTACCCGGCGCACAACCCGGACGAGCCGCGTTGAGAGGCAGCAAGTGCCCCGGTGTCTTCCGGGCGGCTGCACCTGATCCGGGTTGCGGCCAGGACCCCGTCGGGGTCAGCCGCCGGCCAAGGGCAGCGCCCATCGCGCAAGCAGCGCCCATGCGAACACATACCCTGCCACCACCACCGCCAGCCACCGTGCAGCACAGCTGATGCGGCTGTGCTGCAGCGCCCAGCCCGCCAGCGGAAGCAGTTGCTGCGCGTGCACACCCAGAAAATGGGCCGGACGGGCGTCGGGCCCCCCGATGTGCCAACCAACGACCGGCAGCCCCGTACCTGCCGGGGGTTGCTGGCCACCGAGCAGGAAACCACTGGCGGTGGCCAACACAAAGGTCAACACCAGACCGGCCACAACGGCGCGGGTGACCACGGTCGCGCGGCTGGCGCTGTGGCGCGCAATCAGCCAGGCCAGCACGGCCTGTGTTGCGGTCAGCAGGACGGCCGCCGCCGCCATGAGCCCGAACAAGGCGGCGTGCAGCGGGTCGCCCACGTTGTGGTGCGACCCTTCACCCAGCGCCGCCTTCAGGCTGATGTAGCCGACCTCGAAGCTGGCGGTCAGCACCACCGTCCAGGCCAGGCCGCGCACCGTGCGCGAGCAGCGCAGGGTTTCGGGCAACAGGCCCACGAACCATGCGGTGGTGGCCGCGAACAGGGCGGTGGAGGCCATGAACTTCAAGGGCTTGGCCCAGATGGCCACGTCACGCCAGGTGCGGTCGTCCAGAAACAGCAGCAGCGCGGTCGGTACCATCAGGGCCAGCATGAGCC
>JBIKTP010000482.1:0-3321 GCA_044348035.1 Burkholderiaceae bacterium | reverse complement strand
GGTCCGGCTGGAATGGCTGTACCGCCCGCTGGGCACGCAGCCCAACGGGCTGGCCAGCGGCCTGCGCATCCACACCCAGCTGTTCAGCGGGTACGGCGATTCGCTGCTCGACTACAACCGGCGCCGGACCGTGCTGAGCGTGGGCCTGAGCCTGGTCGATTTCTGACGCACCCGTCTCATGGGCGACTGCAGGGCACGGGCGCGGCCACCACAATCTTTGCCATGGGAACCCTCTACCTTGTGCGCCATGGCCAGGCCTCGTTTGGCGCGGACGACTACGACCAGCTGAGTCCCCTGGGACAGCAGCAAACCGTGCGCCTGGGCGAGTATTTCGCCGCCAAGGGGCTGCGCTTCGACGCCGCCCTCATGGGCACGCTGCGCCGCCATGCCCAGACCTTCGCCGGCATCTGCCAGGGCGCCGGCACCGCGCTCGAGGCCCTGCCCTGGCCTGGCCTGAACGAATACGACAGCGCGGCCGTCATTCGGGCCATCCATCCGGCGCCCCTGCCCCGGCCGGACACGCCGGAGGCCTACCGCCACCACTTCCGCCTGCTGCGCGACGGGCTGACGCAGTGGATGAACGGCGTCGTCAGCCCCCAGGGCATGCCCGCCTATGACACGTTCGTACAGGGCATCACCAGCGCGCTGGAGCATGTGCGCAAGAACCACCACGGCGGCCATGTGCTGCTGGTCTCCAGCGGCGGCCCGATCTCCACCGCCGTCGGCCATGTGCTGGGCACCAGCCCCGAGACCACCATCGAGCTCAACCTGCGCATCCGCAACAGCTCGGTGACCGAATTCGCCTTCACGCCCAAGCGCCACATGCTGGTGACCTACAACACGCTGCCGCACCTGGATGCGCCGCAGTACCGGGACTGGGTCACGTTCGCGTGAGTTCGAGCGCCTGCAACGACACCCGCTTCACACCGCCAGCAACCCACTGCGAGCCGACCTCGGCGAAACCGTACCGCGCATGGAAGCGCGCGGAGACCGGATTGGGTGGGTCGCTGTCGATTTCCAGCGTGATGCGGGGTGCGCCGCCCCGGGCAGCGATCACGAACAGATCGTCGTACAGGCGGGGCGCCAGACCACGGCCCTGGCACTCGGGGGCAAGCACCACCCTGTCGACATAGAGGAACTGTGCATAGTGCCCTGCAAACCAGCGGTAGTTGGGGCTGTCGTAGGCCGCTCCCTCCCGGAAGGCCAGCAGAAAACCCTGCACGCGCCCAAGGTCCTCGAGCACCCGGTGGCTGGCCGCCATTGCGTGCAGCCAGGCCAGCCGCTCGGGTGTCAGCGGGCTCAGGAAGTGCACCGAGGCCTGGTTGATCTGCAATATCCGGTCAAAGTCTGCGGGTGTGGCGTCTCGAATCAGCATGGGAATACAGTAGGGTCTGTCACCGATTGAACCACGCGCCCCCGGCACCATGGCAAGCACCTCTCCCCACGACCTCACCGGCCGCGTGGCCCTCGTCACCGGCGCCAACACCGGCATCGGGCTGGTAACAGCGCGCGAGCTGGCACGGCGCGGCGCGCATGTGTTCGTGGCCTGCCGCAGCCTGGCGCGGGCCGCGCCGGCCGTGCAGGTGATCCGGGCCGCCACGGGCAGCACGCAGGTCGAGGCACTGGCGCTGGATCTGGGCGACTTCGGGTCGGTGCGCCAATGCGCGGCGGACTTCCTGGCGCGCGGCCTGCCGCTGCACCTGCTGGTCAACAATGCCGGGCTGGCGGGCACCCGCGGCCTGACCGCCTCGGGCTTCGAGCTGGCCTTCGGCGTCAACCACATGGGCCATTTCCTGCTCACCCATCTGTTGCTGGAACGCTTGCGCGCGTCCGCCCCGGCGCGCATCGTCACGGTGGCCAGTCGTGCCCACACACGCACGAGTGGTGTGCACTGGGAGTTCCTGCGCGCGCCGACCCGCACCCGCACCGGCATCCACGAGTATGCGGTCTCCAAGCTGGCCAATGTCTGGTTCAGCGCAGAACTCGGCCGCCGCCTCGCCGGGACCGGCGTGAACACCTATGCCGTGCATCCGGGGGTGGTGGCCTCGGACATCTGGCGCTCGGTGCCCTGGCCGTTTCGCAGCCTGATCAAGCTGCGCATGATCTCTGCCGAGGAAGGCGCGAAGACCACCCTGTACTGCGCCACCGACCCGGCCTGTGCCCAGGAGTCCGGCCTGTACTACGACAAGTGCCGCCTGCGCACACCCAGCACGCTGGGCCAGGATGCGGCGCTGGCAGCACGCCTGTGGCGCATGAGCGATGCCTGGCTGGCCACACCGCCCGCGCCGGGCCTGTAGCATGCAGGCCATGCACCTGCGTTATCAAGACTCCTGGGATGCGATCTGGCGCGGCCTCGGGCTGCAGCAGGTCGACGCCACGCTGCTGCCGACCCTGGTGCGGCATTACAGCGAACCGGCCCGCAAGTACCACACGCTGCAGCACCTGGATGCCTGTCTGAAGCACCTTGCCACGCTGCGGCCGCTGGCAGACCATCCGGACGAAATCGCGCTGGCACTGTGGTTCCATGACGCCGTGTACGAGATCGGCGCAAGCACCAACGAAGCACGGAGCGCAGAGTGGGCGCGCGCTTCACTGGAAGCCGCCGGGGCCGGCGCCGACGTGGTGCAGCGCGTGTCTGACATGGTGATGGTCACCTGCCACGCCATGGCACCGCAGACGCGGGACCAGCAGATCCTGCTGGACGTGGATCTGTCGATCCTTGGCGCGCGGGTGGAGGTGTTTGACGCCTACGAAGGGCAGATCCGGGCCGAATACGCAGAGGTGCCGCAGGACTTCTTTCAGGCGCGGCGCAAGCGCATTCTGGGGGAGTTCCTGGCGCGTCCGCGCATCTACCACACGGACGCATTCCACGACCGGCTGGAGGCGCAGGCACGCTCCAACCTCGCGCGCTCGATCAGCCGGCTGGGCGGCTGATCAGCCGGCTGGCGGTCAACTGCGGGCCGCGAGCGTCTGGTCGAGTTCCTTGCAGGACGGCGCGCACACCGTCTGCGACTTGCCGGCCACCTTGCGGGTGCCCATCAGCGAGCGCGGGCGGTGCTTGCCGCACATGAAGCAGGACATCGTGGCGCCGCCGAAGGAGGCCGCTGCCGCAAACGGCGAGCCGGACGCCTTGGACTTGTACCGCAGGCCGCCGGCCATGACCGCGGTTTTTGCCTCAGCTTTGGCCATAGGTCGACCTCTCGGAGTTTGGTGACAACGTATGTTTCATGCGTTCAATCGGAGGACAAATGGGGGTCGGAACAGGCAGATGGTAACTCAGAGGCGGATTTCAACCTCCCCGACGGCCGGCGGAGCCGCTGG
>JBIKTP010000481.1:0-3326 GCA_044348035.1 Burkholderiaceae bacterium | reverse complement strand
ACCGGGACACTCACCTTCAGCAGTGTGCTGAGCCAGGCGGGGACTGTCAATCTGGGTGCTGGTACGACTCTGAGCCGGGCCGGCGGCTTCGTGAACGCAGGCACGCTCGCGGGCGCCGGCACGGTAGACCTGGGCGGGAGCACGCTGACCAACACTGGAACGGTCAGGCCAGATGGGGGTGGCGCGGACCCTACCGGCATCCTGTCCATCTCTGGCAACTACGTCCAGACAAACACGGGCACGCTGGAGCTCCAGGCTGAGGGCACCACCCCTGGCAGCCTCGACCTGCTTGCGGTGAGTGGCAGTGCCACACTGGACGGTACGCTGGCCCTTACACCTGCGTCCGGTTTCACCCCCTCGCTGGGACAGTCTTTCGGACTGGTGAGTTATGCCAGCGTGAGCGGCGGCTTTGCCACCATCAACGCGCCTGCATTCACCAGTCTGACCCCCACTTACGGCCCCACATCGGCGGTCTTCCGGACGCAGACCGGCTGCGCGGTCGACGCCTGCTGGATCGGAGGCACCGGAGACTGGTCCACCGACGCCAACTGGAGCACCGGCATCGCCCCCACGTCGGGACAGCGCGTGCGCGTGAGTGTGACGGGGGATCAGACCGTCACGATGTCTGCGGGCAGTTTCAGCCTGCTGAACATCGAGTCCGACGAAAACATCATCCTGTCCGGCGGGTCGCTGGCCGTCAGCGGCCTGTTCAACCTGTCGGCAGGCACGGTGCTGGGCATCAGCGGCGGCGCACTGACGATTTCGGGCAGCCTGAATGCGGCCACGCTCAACCTGTCTTCCGGCAGCCTGGGCGGTACGGGCGCCGTGACCGTCACCACCGACTTCCACCGGACCGGCGGCAGCTTCAACCCGAGCGGCAACCTGGACCTCACACGCAGCCTCGGTGCGTTCGACTTCGGCGCTTTCAGCACGGGCGCCAACCTGCGCCTGGCCACCCTGGGAGCCAACGACCTGCGGATCAACGGCAGCCTGCAAAGCAGCGGCGGCAACCTCACGCTGGATTCCGGCCGCGACATCCGCATCGCCTCGACCGCCGACCTGGCCACCTTGGGCTCGGGTGCGATCAGCCTCACCGCCGCGCGCGATGTGGACCTCAAGGTCAACGACGGCGGCACCAGTTCCTTGGCCAACAGCATCAGCGCGGCCGGCGCGCTGGCCATCACGGCGACGGCGGGCCGGATCGCGCGCAGCGATGGCGACCTGGCCGGCGTCACCGCCAGCACCGTGACCCTGGGCGCGGCCACCAGCATCGGCGCCTTCGGCAACATCACCGCCAGCAGCGGCGCGGCGAGCCTGAACGCCGGCACGACCTTGAGCACCAGCGGCTTCACCGTGGTGGCCACTGGACCGGTCAGCCTGACGGCCGACGGCACGCTGAGCGTGTCCAGCGTGAGCGCCTCGGGCGCGTCCAGCGACATCACGATCACCAGCACCAGTGCCAACGTCGCCGGGGGCACGCTGAGCGCGGGCAAGGACATCACCGTCAACGCGGTGAGCGGGCTGACCATGGGCGCGATCACCGCGGGTAGCGGTGGCAACGGCACGGTGGTGCTGAGCAACATCGCGAACGACATCACGCTCAACGGTAGCCTGCAGGCCACCCGCAGCGGCCTGGCCGACGACGCGGCAGCGATCAGCGTGACCTCCGGGCGCGACATCCTGCTGGCCTCCACCACCAGCATGATCTCGGGCACCTCGGGGGCGATCCGGCTCAACGCGGCAGGCGCCGTCAACCTCAAGGTCAACGATGGCGGGAGCAACGCCGCCGCCAACAGCCTCCAGGCCGCCGGCAATCTGGAGATCACTTCAGGATCTTCGATCAGCCGCACGGACGGCAATGCCGTGACCCTTTCGGGCAAGACTGTCAGCGTGACGGCCGGCGGCAGCATTGGCTCACTGGGTGGCACCGTCGTGGCCAGCGCCGGGGATCTGGTGCTCATTGCGGGCAGCAGCATCGTGGCCGACACACTGAACGCCACCGCAGGTTCGATCGATATCGACAGCGGCTCCACTGTCACGGCCAGCAGCCTGGCCGCCGCCAGCGCAGTGTTCGTCACCAGCGCGGGGGCCATGACGCTGGGCGGGGTGAGCGCCGCCAACGGCATCGTGGACCTGCTGGCCAACGGCGCTGCCAGCGACATCACGCTGGGCGCCAGCGTCACCGCCACGAACACTGGACTGACTGCCGTGCAACCCGGCATCCGGGCAGTGGCTGGGCGTGATGTGCTCGTGGCCTCCACTGCGGACCTCACCACCCTGGGCAGCGGCGGCATCACACTGCAGGCGGGGCGCGATGTGAACCTCAAGGTCAACGACGGTGGCAACAACGGCAGCACCAACTCCATCCAGTCCGCGGGCAACCTGGGCATCACTGCGGGTGGATCGATCCTCCAGACGGATTCCAACGCCGTGGACGCGAATGCGTCGGGCATCGGTCTCGCCTACGGGAACAGCCTGTCGGGCTCGATCGGCTTTGTGGCTTCTGGCGCCATGAGCATTACCAAGACAGCGGGCGACCTGGTGGCGACTCCGTTTGCCGCGCAGTCCCTGAACTTCCAGTCCCCGGGCGGCAATGTGGTGTTTGCCGGCGGCTCCACCTTCGGCTCCGGCCCTGTAACGGCAGGGGGCGCGGGCAGTGCGGTGTTCAACACGGGAACGGTGACCTTCAACAGGCCGTTCGTCAGCAGCCTGCCGCTGTCCATCGGTGGCGCGAGCCTGGTCGCCAGTGCCACGGTGACGGCGCCCGCACTGTCGATGAGTTCCGGATCGGCCAGCTTCCAGGTGGCCCCCTCGATGGCAACCGTCAACCAGTCCGGCGGCACCCTTTCCATCACGACGGGCGCCCCCTTCGATATCTCCGGCGGCACCTGGACCGTCAGCGGTGGGCAGTTGAACCTGCCTTCGGCGGGCTCGCGCATCGCCTCTGGCGCCACGCTCGCAGTGGCGGGTGGCACGGTCGACTTTGGCAACCAGCTGGACGTGACAGGCACGCTGGCGCTGTCCGGCGGCGCCTTGGTCGGCGCTGGTGCGATCAACAACAGTGGTGCTGTGAGCAAATCCGGCGCCGGCTTATTCACCTTGGCGCAGCCGCTGAACAACAGCGGTACCGTCAGCACCTCGGCCGGCACGCTGCGCCTCACCGGCGGGGGCAGCCACAGCGGAACCTTCGACACCGCCAGTGGCGCGACGACGGATTTCCAGGCGGGGACCCACAGCTTCGCCGATGGTGCCGTATTCGCCGGGCCGGGCAGCTTCGATGGCGGTGGCAGCCTGGTCCTGACCGGTACCGGCAGTGGCCTGCTGCT
>JBIKTP010000480.1:0-3328 GCA_044348035.1 Burkholderiaceae bacterium | reverse complement strand
TGGCCGCCAGGCCCACCGTGGTCAACAGCTCGCGCACCCGCTGCATGCGTTGTTCGCGGGTCTTGTCGGTCCAGTGGATGTCCAGCGGCTCGCGCACCACTTCGCCGATCGAGTGCTTGGGGTTGAGCGAGGAGAACGGATCCTGGAACACCATCTGCATCCAGCGCCGGTGCTCGCGCCCGGGCTGCATGCCGGGCGCGATCCAGTGCACGCCGCCGAACGCGACGCTGCCGCTGGTGGCATCGACCAGGCGCATCAGCGTGCGGGCCAGCGTGGACTTGCCGCAGCCGGACTCGCCCACGATGCCCAGGGTGCGCCCGTCCTGCAGGTCGAAGCTGACCGCGTTGAGCGCCTTGAAGCGCTTGTTGCCCGGCAGCTCGTAATGCTTGCTCAGGCCCCGGACCTGCAGCAGCGGTGCGGGCAGGGTGTTGGGTGTCAGGGCGTCAGGTGGCATGTGCGTACCAGCAGGCGGCCAGTTCCCGGGGGTTGCCGGCCAGGGCGGCCAGGGGCGCGGCCGTGCTGCACCGGGTGTCGGCCTGCGGACAACGCGAGGCAAAGAGACAGCCGTCGCCCCGCGCGCCCAGTGGCGGCACCGTGCCGGCAATCGTGGGCAGCAGCTGCCCCGGCGCGTGCCCGGCCGGCGCCGTCTGCAGCAGGGCCTGGGTGTAGGGATGCGCGGGTCGGGCAAACAGCGCCTCGACGCTGCGGTTCTCGGCCACACGCCCGGCGTACATCACGGCGACCTGGTCGCAGTGGTCGGCCACCAGGGCCAGGTCGTGCGTGATCAGCAGCATGGCCATGTTGAATTCGCGCCGCAGCTCGCCCAGCAGCCGCAGGATCTGCGCCTGCACGGTCACGTCGAGCGCGGTGGTGGGTTCGTCGGCGATCAGCAGCTTGGGCTGGCAGGCCAGAGCCATCGCGATCATCACCCGCTGGCGCTGGCCGCCGGACATCTCGTGGGCATAGGCCCTGGCGCGTTTGGCGGCAGTGGCGATGCCCACCATGTCGAGCAGCTTGACCACCTGCGCCTCGGCGGCACTGGCATCCAGGCCGCGGTGCAGTCGCAGGCTTTCGGCCACCTGTTCACCCACGGTCAGCACCGGGTTCAGGCTGGTCATGGGCTCCTGGAAGATCATGGCGATCTGGCTGCCGCGCAGGGCGCGCATGTCGCGCTCCGGCAGGTCCAGCAGATTGCGGCCGTCGAACAGGATGCGGCCACTGGCGTAGATCGTCTGAGCGCGCGGCAGCAGGCGCATCACCGCCAGGGCGGTCACGCTCTTGCCGCAGCCGGACTCACCGACCAGCCCGAGGGTCTGTCCGGCGCCGAGCTGCAGCGAGATGTGGTCCAGCACGGTGAAGGTGCCGCGCGCCGTGCGCAGGCGCACCGTGAGGTCCTGGAGGTCCAGCAGGGGCGGCTGCGGGTTGTACATTTGGGAAATGAAGAAGACTCCGTCGAGCCTGGAAAAATCGTTGGCGCTTTCACTTGAAGCAGCCATGGTGGATGTTACCCCGGGCGTATTGGTACGCGCCCATGCAGGCGGTCAGCTGGTGTGCGATCTGCAGGTCGGGCAGACCGCCCGCTACTACGATTTTGCATCGTTGACGAAGATCGTGTTCACCCGCCAGGCGCTGATGCAGGCGTTCGACCAGGGCCGGTGGCACCCCGGCTCGACGGTCGGTGACTTCCTGCCCGGCTTCAGCCGCCCGGCCCTGCGCCTGACCGAGCTGCTCACCCATACCTCGGGCATCGAATGGTGGATGCCCTTCTACGAGTCGATCGACCAGACATTGCCCTGGCGCGTGCGCCGGCAGTGGCTGTACGGACAGCTCCAGACGGCGCCCTGCCAGCCGGCCGGCCGGGCGGTGTACAGCGACCTCGGCTTCATGCTGCTCGGCTTCGTGCTCGAGACCCTGCATGGCAAGGACCTGCTGGCCGTCTGGAAGGACCTGCAGGCCACCAGCTACCCGGGGAGCAGCCTGGCGATGCACGAGGACAACCGGCCCCTGCATCCCGTCGACCAGTATGCGCCGACCGAGCTCTGCCCCTGGCGCAAGAAGCGTTTGCAGGGCGAGGTGCATGACGACAACACCTGGAGCTTCGGTGGCATCTCGACCCATGCCGGCCTGTTCGGCAGCATCGACGATCTGTCCGGTTTCGGGCTGCAGCTGCGGGCACAGGTCCGCGCAGAGGCGGGCGCAGGGGTGGACCCGGCCACGGCCCGGCTCTTCACGCAGCGCGCCATCCCGCGCGAGGCGGGCGACTGGGCGCTCGGCCTGATGATGCCGGCCCTGCAGGGCGCCAGCTGCGGGCGCCATTTCTCGGAGCGCTCCGTCGGGCACACCGGGTTCACCGGCACCTCGCTGTGGTACGACCCCGAGCGTGACCTGCTGGTCAGCATCCTGAGCAACCGGGTGTACGGCGGGCGCGAGAACAAGGCCTTTCTGGCGCTGCGCCCGCAGATCCATGACTGGATCGTGGAGGGGCTGTGATGGACATCACGCCGCTGACCGATCCCGCAGACGAGCAGGCCTGCGCTGCGCTGATGGCGGCCTCGGACCCCTGGCTCACGCTCGGCTATGACCTCGACGCCCTGCTGCGCACCGTGCGCCTGCCCGGCCGCGAGCGTCATGTGGCCCGTGTGGAGGGGCAGTTCGCCGGCTTCCTGCTGCTCAACCTGCAGGGCACGTTCGCCGGGTACATCCAGACCGTGGGTCTGGCACCGGCCTTCCGGGGGCGCGGCTTCGGGCAGGAACTGCTCGCGTTCGCCGAGCAGCGCATCCTGCGTGACCACCCGAACGTGTTCTTGTGCGTTTCGTCCTTCAACCACGCTGCGCGACGCTTCTACGCCCGCCTGGGCTACCACGAGGTGGGCGAGCTGACCGACTTTCTGGTCGCCGGTCATTCCGAGTTCCTGCTGCGCAAGACGGTCGGGCCGATCCGCGGGCGCAAGGCCTGAAAGCGGCCGGTGCGCCGCTTCCCCGGTGCTAAGATCATCTTTCTTTTCGAGACCCACCGGGTTGCGGCAGCTCTGGCCGGTTGCCGGTGTCTCGCCATACCGACCACCTAGGAGTTGTCCCATGTCCTCACGCCCATCCCGCCGTCCCCTGACCCTTCGCCTGGCCGCACTGGTGGCAGGCCTCGCATTTGCCGGCCTGGCCGGTGCCCAGGTGCTGGAGATCGCGGCTGACGGTTCGCCGGCCGGCCTGGACCCGCATGTGGTGCCAGCCTTCAACACGGTGCTGATCAACAAGAACATCTACGAAGGCCTCACCGCCATCGACAAGGACCTGAAGATTGTCCCCGGCCTGGCCACCTCCTGGACGGTCG
>JBIKTP010000479.1:0-3332 GCA_044348035.1 Burkholderiaceae bacterium | reverse complement strand
CAAGCCGTTCGCCACTCGCGAGGCGTTCGATTCTGCGCTCGTGCGCCTGATCGACGCCCAGGACCCGGCTGGCCGGCCGGCGCTGGTGGTGCTGGCCGGCTTCATGCGGGTGCTGGGTGCCGATTTTGTGCGCCATTACCAGGGCCGCCTGGTCAATATCCACCCTTCCTTGCTGCCGGCGTTTCCGGGCCTGCACACGCATGCGCGTGCGCTTGCCGCCGGATGCCGCTTCGCGGGTGCGACGGTGCACCTGGTGAGCGAAGTGCTGGACGAGGGGCCGATCCTGGCGCAGGCTGTCGTGCCGGTGCTGGCCGGTGACACTGCGCAGGAACTGGCTGCGCGCGTGCTCACCCAGGAACATCTCATCTACAGCCGTGCCATCGAGGGTTTGCTGCGCGCCTGACGGCCGCGAGCCCGGGTGCCGACGGAGGGCCGCGTGGGACAATCCGCGCCATGCACCCCAAGACCCTTCTCGTGGCCTGCGCCGACCTGGTCGCGCTGACGCTGCGTTTCGATCACCCGGCCGATGCCATCGTGTCGCGTTTCTTTCGCGAGCACAAGAGCCTGGGGCCGCGCGAACGCGCGACCATGACCGAAACGGTCTACAACGTGCTGCGCAAGAAGCTGTTGTTCGACCACCTGGCGCCATCGGGCAGCGGCGCGAAGGAGCGGCGCCTGGCCATCCTGGGTTTCCATGGGCCGCGCGATTTTCTCGTCGCGGCGCTGAGCGACCAGGAAAAGACCTGGCTCGAGCAATGCGACAGCATCCAGGTCGCCGACCTGATGGAGCGCCACCGTCACAACCTGCCGGAGTGGCTCGCGGCACCGCTGAAGGAGCAACTGGGCGGGCAGTTCTGGCCGCTGGTCGAGAGCCTGGGGCACAGCGCAGGCCTGGATCTGCGCGTGAACCAGTTCAAGGCCAAGCGGGCCGACGTGCAGAGGGCCCTGCTGATGGCAGGTATCAAGTCGTCCGTGACCCCTTTCTCTCCCTGGGGCCTGCGGCTCGAGGGCAAACCAGCCCTGAAGAAGCTGGAGCCCTTTCTGCGTGGAGATTTCGAGATCCAGGACGAAGGCTCCCAGTTGCTGGCCCTGCTGGTGGACCCGCACCGTGGCGAGATGGTCGTCGACTTCTGCGCCGGTGCGGGGGGCAAGACCCTCGCGCTGGGAGCCAGCATGCGCAGCACCGGGCGCCTGTATGCCTTCGACACCTCCGCCCACCGGTTGGAGGCCTTCAAGCCGCGCCTGGCACGCAGCGGGCTGTCCAATGTGCACCCGGTCGCGATCGCCCATGAGCGAGATGACCGCATCAAGCGTCTGGCGGGCAAGGTGGACCGGGTTCTGGTCGACGCGCCGTGTTCCGGCCTGGGTACCCTGCGTCGAAACCCCGACCTCAAGTGGCGCCAGGACATGGCTGCCGTCACGGCGCTTGTCGCCAGGCAGGGGGAGATCCTGCAGAGCGCTGCCCGGCTGCTGAAGCCCGGTGGGCGCCTCGTCTATGCCACCTGCAGCATTCTGCAGCAGGAGAATGAACAGGTGGCCGATGCCTTCACGGTGGCGAATAGTGGGTTCTCCCCACTTGCGGTCGGAGGCATCCTGACCCACCTGAAGGTCGATGCGGCCGCAGCCCTGTGCCACGGTGGCGACAATGGGCAGCAGTACCTGCGCCTATGGCCGCATGTCCACGCAACAGATGGCTTCTTTGCCGCTGTTTGGGAGCGCTTGTAGTTGTTTAGGCGTCTTTTGCTGCCATTTGCGTGTTTTGTGGGTATGGGGGTGGCCAAAACCTGCCTCAGGCCTTAACATGCGCGCTGCATCGGGTTGAGCCTGCGGGTTCGGCCTGTTCAATCATCATTTTCGAGAATCGAGCCATATGTTGTTACCTGATTGGGCTTTCCTGAATGCCGTGGTCGACTGGTTGTCCCACGGCTTCTGGAATCTTGCCTGGTGGCAGGTGGTCCTGTACACCCTGGCCACAACCCACATCACCATTGCCAGCGTCACCATCTACCTGCATCGCCACCAGGCGCACCGGGCCATGGATCTGCACGCGATTCCGTCCCATTTTTTCCGTTTCTGGCTCTGGATCGGTACCGGGCAGGTCACCAGGGAGTGGGTATCCATCCACCGCAAGCACCACGCCAAGTGTGAAACCGTCGACGACCCGCACAGCCCGGTCGCCCATGGCATCAAGAAGGTGTTCTGGCAAGGTGCGGAACTGTACCGTGCCGAATCCAAGAACCAGGAAACCCTGAACAAATACAGCCAGGGCTGCCCGAACGACTGGCTCGAGCGCAATGTGTACTCGCGCTACAGCTGGCAAGGCGTGGGCTTGATGATGGTCATCGATCTGGCATTGTTCGGCGCGGCCGGCCTGGCCGTGTGGGCTGTCCAGATGGCCTGGATCCCCGTGACGGCGGCGGGTGTCATCAACGGCATCGGCCACTACTGGGGCTATCGCAACTTCGAGGCGCCGGATGCCAGCACGAACATCGTGCCCTGGGGTGTCCTCATCGGCGGCGAAGAACTGCACAACAACCACCACACCTACCCGACCTCGGCCAAGTTCTCGGTCAAGCCCTATGAGTTCGATGTCGGCTGGATCTACATCAGCCTGCTGGAGAAAGCGGGTCTGGCGCGCGTCAAGAAGACCCCTCCGAAGCTGCAGCTGGGCAGTGTGCGCCCGGTGGCCGACGAAAAGACCCTGGAGGCCCTGATTGCCAACCGCTACGAGGTGATGGCGAGTTACGCCAATGACCTGCGCCGTGCCTGCAAGGCAGAGATCGAGACCATCAAGGCCCGGCGCGGTGATGTGGGTGTGCTGCTGGCTGCCAAGCGCTGGCTGCCGCGCGATGCCGACAAGGTGCCCGCCGAGGCCATGCCGCAACTCGCCGAAGCCCGGGCCGCCCATCCGGTGCTGGACAAGATGGTCACCATGCGCGAGGAACTGCGCCAGTTCTGGCTGAACCGCTCGCAGTCGCGCGAGCAGCTTGCAGCCGACCTGCAGGGCTGGTGCCGGCGAGCCGAAGACAGCGGCATCGCGGCCCTGCGTGATTTCTCTCTGCGTCTGCGGGCGGCACACGCCTGACAGCTTGCCTGGCCGCCGTCGAATGCGGCCCCCCAACCAAACCCGGCCGCGCGCCGGGTTTTTTTCTGCCTGTTGCTTTTCCCGTGCCAGAGCATGATCCGTGCTTTTCTGCTCTGTCGCGGGACGGGCTCGAGGCCCTTGGGAAACCGGGAACCGCCTGGCGGAATGTTGTACGGGACCAAGCCGGTGGCGCATTCGGCGCAGCGGCTGTCCCCCGGCCATCGGCCTCCTCCGTGACGCCGCTGCG
>JBIKTP010000478.1:0-3333 GCA_044348035.1 Burkholderiaceae bacterium | reverse complement strand
CTGCGGTATGTGGCCGGTCCCTTGCAGCACCTCACCGGCGGCCGTCTTGACGCCTCGATCCTGCGCCAGCTGCTGATCGCGCTGGCGATGATCACCGTGATGCTGTTGCGTCCGCGCGGCCTGTGGCCGACGCCCGACCACGGCAAGTCCCTGCAGACCAACACCTGAGGAGGACCGGACCATGGCAGACATCATCCTCCGCGTTGCAGGCATCTCGAAGCGTTTCGGCGGGCTGCAGGCGCTCAGCGACGTCGGCATCACCATCGAGCGCGGGCAGGTCTATGGCCTGATCGGCCCGAACGGCGCCGGCAAGACGACCTTCTTCAACGTCATCACCGGTCTCTATACGCCGGACGGCGGGAGTTTCGAGCTCGCCGGCAAGCCCTACAAGCCGTCTGCCGTCCACGAGGTGGCCAAGGCGGGCATTGCGCGCACCTTCCAGAACATCCGCCTGTTCGCCGACATGACGGCCCTGGAGAACGTCATGGTGGGCCGCCACATCCGCACCAGCTCGGGCCTGATCGGCGCCATGCTGCGCACCAAGTCCTTCAAGACCGAGGAGGCCGCCATTGCCAAGCGCGCACAGGAACTGCTGGAGTACGTGGGCATTGGCAAGTTTGCCGACTTCAAGGCCCGTACCCTGAGTTACGGCGACCAGCGGCGCCTCGAGATCGCCCGCGCGCTGGCCACCGACCCGCAACTGATCGCGCTCGACGAACCCGCCGCCGGCATGAACGCCACCGAGAAAGTGCAGTTGCGCGCCCTCATCGACCAGATCCGCAAGGACCAGCGCACCATCCTGCTGATCGAGCACGACGTCAAGCTGGTGATGGGCCTGTGCGACCGCGTCACCGTGCTCGACTACGGCAAGCAGATCGCCGAGGGGCTGCCGGCAGACGTGCAGAAAAACGAAAAAGTGATCGAGGCCTACCTGGGCACGGGAGGACATTGACATGGCTGCAACTCTGCTCAAGGTCAGCGGCCTGAAGGTCGCATATGGCGGCATCAAGGCCGTGAAAGGCGTGGACTTCGAGGTGCACGAGGGCGAACTCGTCACGCTGATCGGCTCCAATGGCGCCGGCAAGACCACCACCATGAAGGCCATCACCGGCACGCTGGGCATCAATGCCGGCGACATCCAGTACATGGGCAAGAGCATCAAGGGCCAGGGCCCCTGGGACCTGGTACGCCAGGGTCTGGCCATGGTGCCGGAGGGGCGCGGCGTGTTCGCCCGCATGACCATCATGGAGAACCTCCAGATGGGCGCCTATGTGCGCACCGACAGTGCCGCCATCGCGGCCGATGCCGACAAGGTGTTCACCATCTTCCCACGGCTGAAGGAGCGCAAGGACCAGCTTGCCGGCACGATGTCCGGCGGCGAGCAGCAGATGCTGGCGATGGGCCGCGCCTTGATGAGCCGGCCCAAGGTGCTGTTGCTCGACGAACCCTCGATGGGGCTGTCGCCGATCATGGTCGACAAGATCTTCGAAGTGGTCCGTGACGTCTATGCGCAAGGCGTGACCATGCTGCTGGTCGAGCAGAATGCCAGCCGTGCGCTGGGGGTGGCGAACCGCGCCTACGTGATGGACTCCGGCCTGATCACGATGGGCGGCGACGCCCGCGAGCTGCTCAAGGACCCCAAGGTGCGGGCCGCCTATCTGGGCGAATAGTCTCCCCGCTGCGGGAGCTCAGCGGCCCGGCCGGTGCGCCTGTATCAGGTGCCCGGCAATCGACAGCCCCAGAGGCGGCACTTTCGGAAACGGGTCCTGCGGCCCGAACCATCCGGCTTCTGCGATCTCGGCTTCGTCCAGCCGGATGTCGCCGCTCACGTAGTCGGCGGTGAAGGCAATCATGAGCGAATGCGGAAACGGCCAGGGCTGGCTGCCGAAGTACTGCACGTTGCGCACTCTCAGGCCGACTTCCTCGTAGACCTCACGATGCACCGCATCCTCGATCGACTCGCCCGCCTCCAGGAAACCGGCCAGTGCGGTGAAGAAATTGGTGGGTGACTGCGCATGGCGCGCCAGCAGGATCGCGTCGCCCTTGCGGATCAGCACCATCATCGCCGGCGAGATGCGCGGGTAGGCGCTGTGGCCGCACGCCGGGCAGCGTGCACAACGTTCGCCGGGCACGTGGGTGGTCGGGGTGCCGCAGGCGCCGCAAAAACGGTGGGTACGCGCCCATTCGGCGATCTGGTAGCCGCGCCCGGCGATCGCGACCAGCGTGTCGTCGACCTTGCCAAACAGCGAGCGCAACTTGCGAAAGGCCATGCCTGGCGGTGCCTCGTAGTGGGCGTCGACCCAGCTGCATTGGTAGTACTGCCCATCGAGCAGGCCCACGGGCAGATAGGGTGCTGCGGTGCGGCCGATCCAGGTGGCGCTGGGCAGTGCCAGATCGGCGTCCTGCACCAGCAAAGAGTCTCCCGAAAACACCAGGCTTTGCGGTGAGGCATGGTCGGGCACCGTCAGCAGGGACACGAAGGAGTCGGGGGTACGCAGCATGAATGGCCCTTTTCTGGTGAAGCATCCTACCAAACCGGTGCGTCCTGACCGGCGCGGCAAGTGGCTGCCGTCGTGGCTCAGGAGGCCTTGCGCGCGCGTGCCTTGCGAAACGGCGTCACGCGCTTGGCTGCTGCGACCTTCACGGCGGCATCCTTGCCGGCCAGCACGATCACCTTGCCGAGCAGCGCATCCGCGCCATCGGTGGCCAGCGTGTAGCCCTGGGTATACAGTGCGCTGAGTGTCTTCTGCGCCCGCAGGGCGTTGCCACGAACCCTGGCGCTGAGTTTCCTGGCGCTGCGGTCCAGGGCCGATTCCCAGCGCTGCCCCATGAATCCGACGACGCGGGCATTGCCGACCCGGCAGGCGGAGATCACGTTACGGGCCGCCTGTTCGCGCGAGCCCCGCCCGCCTCATCTGGCCCAGCTGTCCTTGAGCCCGACGGACAGGTTGAACACCGGGCGGTCTGCACGATGGTCCACCCGGTCGGCCACGAAATACCCATGGCGCTCGAACTGGAACTTGTCGTCCGGCTGCGCGCTGGCGAGCGAAGGCTCGACCACCGCCTGCACGATCTTGAGGCTGTCCGGGTTCAGGCTGGCCAGGAAATCCTTGCCGCCGGCGTCCGGCTGGGGCTCGGTGAAAAGCCGGTCGTAGAGCCGCACTTCTGCGGGGATGCCATCGGCCACGGCGACCCAGGTGATCACGCCCTTGACCTTGACGGCATCCGACCCCGGCGTGCCGCTCTTGGTGTCGGGCACCAGCAGCGCATGGACCTGCGCCACCGATCCATCGGTGTTGTGGCTGCAGCCGGTGCATTCGATGACATGGCCGT
>JBIKTP010000477.1:0-3335 GCA_044348035.1 Burkholderiaceae bacterium | reverse complement strand
CAGATGGCGGCTGCGCAGGTCGGACCAGAGCGAGTCGCGGCCGGCCTGCAGCGGCATGGGCGCCAGGCCCCGGTCCACCAGCAGCACGGCGTCGGGCTTGTGGCTGGACAGGCGGATCGCCTCGTCCAGCAGGGGCTTGTAGGCGACCACCTTGCCACCGCGCGAGCCGGCGTCCGCGCTGACGATCACCTTCGGCGTGGCGTCCTCGATGCGGGATGCCAGAGAGCCCGAGGCAAATCCTCCGAACACCACACAGTGGATGGCACCGATCCGGGCACACGCCAGCATGGCGAAGGCAGCCTCGGCCACCATCGGCATGTAGATCAGCACCCGGTCGCCCTTGACCACGCCGAGCTCCAGCAGGCTGGCCGCCATGCGCTGCACTTCGGCATGCAGTGCACGAAAGCTGTAGACCTGTTCCTGGCCGGTCTCGGTGGAAACGGCGATCAGGGCCGGCTGGTCGGCGCGCGCGGCCAGGTGACGGTCGACTGCGTTGTGGCACAGATTGGTTTCGCCCCCGCCAAACCAGGTCACGAAAGGCGGCCGGTGGTAATCACAGATGGTGGTCGGCGGCCTGTGCCAGTCGATCAGCCCGGCCTGCCCGGCCCAGAAGGCCTCCGGCTGCTCGATCGATTGGCGATGGAAATCGGCGTACGACGTCATGTGTGTCCCCTCGGCGGTGAGTTGCTGCGCAAACGTCTGATTGTGGTCCAGGAGCTTGCAGCAGGCTGACTGCGGCCCGGTCAGGGACGCAGGCGCAGCCGCAACTGCAATCCGACCGGTGCCATGGTGAACGACAGCCGCTCGCGGGGTGCGGACCCGCCCGGCGCATCCACCGAGGCAATGTCGAACGACTCCAGCACCATCGCCAGCGCCATCTTCATCTCCAGCAGCGCCAGGTAACGCCCCGGGCAGACCCGCGGGCCGGCTCCGAAGGGCATCGACACACGCCTGGCCGAACGCGCGCTGTCGTTACCGCCCTCGTGCTCCAGCCAGCGCTGCGGCAGGAAGCGGTCCGCCTGCGGAAAATGCCGCTCCTGCAGCGTGTCGTGCCGCATCACGCACCAGACCATGGTGCCGGCAGGCACCCGCACATCCCCGACCCGGGTCTCGCGCAGCGCCTGCAGGACATTGAGCGGCCCGACCGGCTTGAGGCGCATGGTTTCATGGGCACAGGCCTCGACGAACTCCAGCCGGTCCGCGTCCTCCTGGCTGAACACATGCCGGCCCGGCGCGGACCCCGCGTCGCCCGACACTGCCCGCACCTCTGCCTGCGCGCGTGCCAGGGCGTCGGGATGCGCATGCAGCAGGTGCAGCATCCAGGCCAGCGTGTTGGCAGTGGTGTCCTCGCCGGCGAGCAGCATGGTCAGCACGTTGCCGGCCACGTCTTCATCGCGCAGGCCGCTGTCGGGAGCGTCGGCAGCCAGCAGCATCGCCTCCAGCAGATTCTGCGGCGCTGCGCGGCGCTGCGGGCTCTCGGCCAGCCGGATCCGGGCCTGGGCGATGAAGGTGTTCACCGCCCGCACGACCTCGGCCACCGCCTGCTCGAGCCGGCGGTCTGCCGGTGTCCGCACGAGGCGCCAGTACGGGTAGGGCGCGAGCATCCGCCGTGCCACGGCCGGGAAGATCTTGTCCAGATGGCGCTGGATGAGGTTCTCGTCGGACTCCAGGGTGTTGACATCGGCCCCAAAGGCCAGACCGGCGATGACATCGACCGTGAATCGCATCAGGTCGGGCTGCAGGTCGATCGCCCTGCCCTGCACCGCCGCAGCCTGCCAGCGCCCGCGCAGGCGCTCGGTGACCCGCACCAGGGAGGGATGGTAGGCCCGCACATGGGTCGGATCGAAGCCCGCCATGACCATGCGCCGCTGGCGCCGCCAGTCCTCGCCATTGGCGCCGAAAACCCCCGGCGCCAGGCCCATCTCGCGCCAGATGATCTCCAGGCGGGGCGGACGGCGAAAACCGTCCGGGCGGTCCCGCAGCATGCCTGCGATCGCCTGGTGGTCGCCGACCACCAGGAACGGAGTCCGCCCGAGCTGGATCCGGAACAGTGGGCCAAATCGACCGGCCCAGTCCTCGACCGTCTGGTGGACCCGATCGCGCTCGAGTTGGAGCAGGTTGCCAACCCATGGCCAGGCTGGCGGCCCCGGCAGGTCCGACAGGACGCGCAGGGGGCTCTGCGCCGCGGGAGGGCCTTCAGGTGCGGCGGCCACGCCGATCCGCCATGCCGGCCAGCCGGCGGTCGGCAATGCGGCGCCCGTAGTGCTGCTGGTTGGCACTGGGGTCGGACGCGTTCTCGCGCACCGCCACACCCTGCTGGGAGGCCTTGCGCGCCAGTTCACCCAGCGTGGCGATCGTGGAGTCGACCCAGTCCGGCTGTTGCCGGGGCGCATCGCGCGAGCCGAGCCGCAGGACCAGGTGGGTCACCAGGAACACGCAGGCCCAGACCCCGGCAGCCGTTCCCAGCACAAACCAGCCCGACACCTGGAAGTTCCAGGGCCTCGCCACACCCAGAAAGGCACAGAAGAACCACAGGCTGTTCGACAGCGATACGCTGCCCGCCACGGTGAGCCACTGCCGGCGGCTCCATTCGCTGACCGGCAGGGACATGGCAAGGATCGGGAAGGTGCGGAAATGCAGGATGAACGCATTGAGGGTCAGCACGCCCACCAGGGCCAGCTTGCCCTGCAACTTCCCATTGGCCAGGTAGTCGGGGCGTTCCGCCACACCGACTGTCACCAGCACGATGCCGGTCGCGTACAGGAAGACGAGCGACACCATCACCATCACCGTCTCGAAACGCTCGGGCCGCGGGATCACGACGCGGTAACTCATCAGCTTGGCTGCCAGGCGCATGTCGGTGACGACGATCGTGCCGATCGCGGCGCAGGTGGCAATCAGATGCAGGAACACAAAAAACGTGAAAACCATGTCGCCCTGTCAGTTGAGTGCCCGCACCTGGGGCCGGCCACCGGAAACCCGGCCCTGAACACGCGGGGATTCTATGCCAGGGCTGCGCACCTTCCCTGCCGTGTCGGACAGCCGCGCGCAAGTTTTTTTCAATCCAGCATGCGCCTGCAGGCGGACTCGGGGCACGTGGCTTCATCGGATTGAAAATGGCAGCGAACGGGTGTGGGGCTTTCTTCGGGTCGTTGCAACTGAAGTCCCCTGCCGGGCCGCACACGTCATGGCGAATGCGGTCCATCTCCACGCGCAGCGCGACATCGCCATGGGTCGTCGAATCGGCGAAGAACCCGGCTGATGTGCGCGCTGCGCTCGGCCTCGCCTGCGTGCGCCGTGAACGCCACCGACTCGCTTGCGTACGGGAATGCCTT
>JBIKTP010000476.1:0-3337 GCA_044348035.1 Burkholderiaceae bacterium | reverse complement strand
GGACTCCATCTCGGTCAGCACCTTGCGCCGCTCGGCCAGCACGCTCTCGATCAGCATGCGCGCGCCCTCGACATCGGGCTCGGGCAGGTCGGACAGCGGCGGGGGTGTCTGCTGCAGCAGCAGCTGGTTCTGGTAGAACGACGCGATGTTGCCAAACGCGTCCACTGCCGCCTCGGGCGTGCGGAAGGTCGGGATGCCGGCCTCGCTGAAGATGCTGCGGGCGTCGGTCACCGAGGCATCGCCCATCCAGCAGGTGAGCAGCGGCTTGCCCAGCGTGGGCTTGAGGTCGGCCAGTGCCATGGCGACGCCGCCGCCGTCCATGCCGTATTTGGGGGAGTAGATCGCCAGCACGCCGTCGATCTGTTTCGCGTGGCCGGCAGCCAGCACCGCCTCGCGGAACTGCGCCGGGGTGGCCTCTTCCGAGATGTCGATCAGGTCGCTGAGCGTGGCCAGCGCAGGCACCAGCGGCTTCAGGGCCTGGGCCTGTTCCGGCGTCAGGCTGCCGAGCTCCAGCCGGATTTCGCTGACCCAGTCAGCTGCCAGCACACCGGGCCCACCGCCGTTGGTGACGATGGCCAGCCGTCGGCCTACCGGGCGGTAACGCGAGGCCAGGCACTTGGCCGCCGAAAACAGCTGCACGAAGGAGTTCACGCGCACCGCGCCGGCGCGGCGCAGCGCGGCGTCGAACACGTCGTCGCTGCCCACGATCGAGCCGGAGTGCGTGAGCGCCGCCCGGTTGCCGGCCGGCTTGCGGCCCGCCTTGAGCACCACCACCGGTTTGGAGTTGGCGGCGGCTCGCAGCGCGCTCATGAAGCGCCTGGACTGGGTGATGCCCTCCATGTAGACCACGATGCTGTGCGTCTGGCCGTCCGAGGCCAGGAAGTCGAGCACCTGTGCCAGGTCGACGGCGGTGTTCGGCCCCAGCGAGACCACGGCCGAGAAACCCACCGCATTCTTGCGGGCCCAGTCCAGGATGGAGGCCGTCAGTGCCCCGGACTGCGACACCAGCGCCAGCGGCCCGCCACTGGCCAGCGGCCCGGCCACACTGGCGTTGAGCTGGAGTTGCGGGCGCTGGAAACCCAGCGAATTCGGCCCCAGCAGGTGGATGCCGTCGCGCCGCGCGAGCTTGTGCAACTCGGCCGCCAGCGATGCGTCGATGCCGCTGGAGATGACCAGCGCCGCGCGGCACTTGATGCGCCCGGCGATTTCCAGGGCGGCGATCACCTCGCCCGCTGGCAGCGCGATCACCGCCAGGTCGGCGCGGGTCTGTGCCAGATCGGCGAGTGTGCCGCTGGTGTGGATGTCCAGAAACGTCAGGTTGCCGCTGAAACGCTGGCCCGTCAGCGCATCGACCAGGGCGCGGGCCTGTGGCGTGCGTGCGTTGGAGCCTTCGTCGCGGCCGGAAAAAACAGCGACGGAAGCGGGGGAGAAGAGGGGCGTGAGAAAGTGTTTGTCCACCGGGATTTTCGGGCCAGCGCCCGCCAAGCGATGCCAGCTTAACCCCATTTGCGCCTTGCGGCCCCCGATCACATCAAGCCGGCCCGTGATGAAAACGCCTTTCCGGCCTATCATCAAGGGTTGCCCTCCTGGCCGCGCCGCCTCGGGGGCCTTACCGAGTTCCCCACCACCCATGTCCCCTGACGATCGCGACGACACCAGCGCCGGCCGGCCGCTCTCGACCCTGCTGCATGCCCAGCGCATCAGCATCCGCGGGGCGCGCACGCACAACCTCAAGAACATCGACCTGGACATCCCGCGCAACCAGCTGGTGGTGATCACCGGGCTGAGCGGTTCGGGCAAGTCCAGCCTGGCGTTCGACACCCTGTATGCCGAGGGCCAGCGCCGGTACGTCGAGAGCCTGTCCACCTACGCCCGGCAGTTCCTGCAGCTGATGGACAAGCCCGATGTGGACATGATCGAGGGCCTGAGCCCGGCGATCTCGATCGAGCAGAAGGCCACCAGCCACAACCCGCGCTCGACCGTGGGAACGGTGACCGAGATCCACGACTACCTGCGCCTGCTGTACGCCCGCGCCGGCACCCCCTACTGCCCCGACCATGACCTGCCGCTGCAGGCGCAGACGGTCAGCCAGATGGTGGACGCGGTGCTGGCCCTGCCGGCCGACACCCGCATCCTGGTGCTGGCACCGGTGGCCCGCGAACGCAAGGGCGAATACACCGAGCTGTTTGCCGAGCTGCAGGCCCAGGGTTATGTGCGCTTTCGGGTGGACGGCGTGGCCTACGAGTTCGACGACCTGCCCAAGCTGAAGAAGACAGAAAAGCACAACATCGACGTGGTGATCGACCGGCTCAAGGTGCGCTCCGACGCCGACCCGGCGGCCCAGGCGCAGCAGCGCCAGCGGCTGGCGGAGAGCTTCGAGGCCGCGCTGCGGATCGCCGAGGGCCGTGCACTGGTGGTGGAGCTCGATGCCGTGCCACCCCCCGATGCGGCTGCAGGCGCTGCCACCGGCGAGCATTTCTTCAATGCCAAGTTCGCCTGCCCGGTGTGCAGTCATTCGATCACCGAGCTGGAGCCGCGGCTGTTCTCGTTCAACTCGCCGATGGGCGCCTGCCCGGGCTGCGACGGCATCGGCACCATGGAGTTCTTCGACCCGGCGCGCGTGGTGGCCTTCCCCAGCCTGAGCCTGGCCAGCGGCGCCATCAAGGGATGGGACCGGCGCAACGCCTACTACTTCGCCATGCTGGAGAGCCTGGCGAAGCACTACCGCTTTGACATCGAGGCGCCGTTCGAGCGGCTGCCGCAGGCGGTGCGCGACGCGGTGCTGCAGGGCTCGGGCGAGGAAGAGATCAAGTTCAGCTACGAGATGGAGTCCGGCGCGTCCAGCGGCAAGAAGCTGACCCGCAAGCACCCGTTCGAGGGCATCCTGCCCAACATGGCCCGGCGCTACCGCGAGACCGATTCGGTGGTGGTGCGCGAGGAGCTGGCGCGCTACCGCAGCACCCAGCCCTGCCCGGACTGCGGCGGCACGCGGCTGCGCCGCGAGGCGCGCCATGTGAAGGTCGGCGAGGGCGCGCAGGCCCGCGCCATCTTCGAGGTCAGCCACAGCACGCTGCGCGAATGCCAGGCCTACTTTGACAGCCTGCACATGACCGGCGCCAAGGGCGAGATCGCCGGCAAGGTGGTGCGCGAGATCGGCCTGCGGCTGAAGTTCCTCAACGATGTCGGCCTGAACTACCTGAGCCTGGACCGCAGCGCCGAGACACTCAGCGGCGGCGAGTCGCAGCGCATCCGGCTGGCCTCGCAGATCGGCTCCGGCCTGACGGGCGTGATGTATGTGCTGGACGAACCCAGCATCGGCCTGCACCAGCGCGACAAC
>JBIKTP010000475.1:0-3345 GCA_044348035.1 Burkholderiaceae bacterium | reverse complement strand
ACTGGCCTTGCTGTTCACCGCCGGTCTGGCCGGCGGCTCCGCATTTGCGCTGATTCCCGACCTGTGCCGGGAACCTCAGGAGCAGGCCCGGGCCAATGGCGCGGTGGCCCAGATGGGCAATCTGGGTTCCAGCTTCGGCCCGCCCCTGATGGCAGCCCTGATGCCGCCCTGGGGCATGAGCGGGGTGGTGATGCCGGCGCTGGTGTTTGCCATGGCCGGCATCCTGCTGGCGAGTTGGGCAGCCACACACCATCGCGGACGCAAGCGCTGACACGAAGGCCGGGGCCACAGGCCTTGCGCTGCGCCCACGCCGGGCGCAGGCCTGCTGTCAGGGGCCCGGCGGGCGCCCGGCCAACAACGGGTCGGCGTAGTCCTGCCAGCGCGCACCGGGCTGGACACCCGAAAAAATGCCGGCCCGCGCCTGATCGGCGACCCACTGCTGCTTGTCAGCGATGGCAGACGCCATGAAAGGCTCGAAACCGGCCTCGCGCACGGTGTTGGCGGCCTCGCGCATCTCCTCGGCGCGCCGCTGTCCGTGCTGGGCCACGCGGCTGAAGAAATAGGCGCCCTGCTTGTGCCAGTCGATGCCGGGAAATGTCTCGGCCAGCGTGGGAATCATGTGTTCCTCGACACCGTAGGCCCGCGCGGTGGCGTAGCTTTCGATGACCAGCGCCTCCAGGCCCTTGATCATGACGCTTCGGCACATCTTGATGGCGCTGGCAATGCCGAGCCGGTCGGACACCACGGTGGCATCCATGCCCCAGCCCCGCAGGATCGGCGCCAGTTCGCCGGCGCGGGGGCCGCCGAGCAGCATGGGCACGCGGATGCCGTAGGGGGGCACGGAGGTCATCACCCCGGCCTCGACATAGATGCCGCCAGCACCCTCGATGGCGGCAGCCGCCGCCTGCTTGGTCCCCGGCGACGCCGAATTCAGGTCCAGGAACACGGTACCGGGCCGCAGGTGCGGGGCTGCTTCCTGCGCAACGGCCAGGGTGCTGGACGCCGTGACGGCAGAGATCAGCAAGGACGATTCGGCGCACACAGCCTGCATGGAGGTGCAGGCGTTCACACCGGCCTGCTTTGCATGGGCCAGCGCAGCGTCGCGGTGCCCGGGTAGCGCGAAGCGGAGGTCCCAGGCGAACACCTGCGCCAGCCTGGGGAGCAGGCCGCTGGCAAAGATTCGGCCCACCTCGCCATAACCGACCAGGCCTGCGCGGTCCAGTATCAAGGCCCACCCTCCGGCAGTTGGCTGCAGGGTCTCATTGCAGGGGGATCTTCGCCCGCTGGATCACTTCGCCCCAGCGGCGGGTGTCGGCCGCCAGCAGATCGACGGCCTGCTCCGGCGTGCCGGGGGCGGCCTCCACATGCAGTTCCTGCAGCTTCTTGCGCACGTCCGGGTAGCCCGGCGCGGCCTGCACGTCCCTGTTCAGGCGAAGGACCACCGCGCGCGGTGTGCGGGACGGCGCCGCCAGCGCATTCCAGGAGGCTGCCACCAGCCCCGTGAGGCCGGACTCTGCCGCGGTGGGGACATCGGGCAGGGTCGGCGAACGCGCCGCACCGGTGACGGCCAGCACGCGCAGGGCCCGAGCCTGCACCTGCCCCATCACCGGCCCGAGGATCTCGACCGCCGCGTCGACCTGCCCGCCACGCAGCGCGGTCACGACGGCCGGTGTGCCGTTGAAGGGCACGATCTGCACGTCGATGCCTGCCACGGACTTGAGCAGTTCCGCGACCAGGTTCTGTGTGCTGCCGATGTTGATGGATCCGATGTTGAGCTTGCCGGGATTGGCGCGCGCAAACGCCACCAGTTCGCCCAGCGTCTTGAAGCGCGCGTCGGCGGCGGTCAGGATGGCGATGTCGAATGTCGCCAGCGTGGACACCGGCGCGAAGTCACGCTGCGTGTCAAACGGCAGCGACTTGAAAAGACCCGCGCTCACCGCGGTACCGTTGGACATCAGCAGCAGGGTGTGGCCATCGGGCTCCGCCTTGGCCACCGCGTCCCCGGCGGCCAGAGATGCCAGACGGACGGCGATGTGCCTGCGCGTGAAACCCGATGGGTGCATGCATCAGCCCCGCAGATTCTGGTTGAAAAATGCCATGGTGCGGTCCCAGGCCAGTTTGGCCGCCCCCGCATCGAAACGCGGCGTGGTGTCGTTGTTGAATCCGTGCTGGGTGCCCGGATACTGGTGGGCAGTGTAGCGCGCGCCTGCGGCCTTGAGCGCCGCCTCGTAGGCCGGCCAGGCGGCATTGATGCGCTCGTCCACGCCCGCAAAATGGATCAGCAGCGGGGCCTTGACCTTGGCGGCTTCCTCCACGGCGGGGTGGTTGCCATAGAAGGGCACACCAGCCGCCAGGTCGGGCAGGCGGGTCGACAGGAAATGCACCATCCCGCCGCCGTAGCAGAAGCCCACCGCGCCGTACTTGCCGTTGCACTCCGGCCGCTCCTTGAGCAGCTTGGCGGCAACCAGGAAGTCCTCGCGGGTTTTGGCCTGGTCGAGCTTGGAAAACAGTTCACGCGCCTTGTCCTCGTCGCCGGGGTAGCCTCCCTGCGGCGTCAGGGCGTCTGGCGCGAACGCGATGAAGTTGTCCAGCGCCAGGCGCCGGGTGATGTCCTCGATGTGCGGATTGAGGCCGCGGTTCTCGTGCACCACCAGGATGCCGGGCAGTTTGCCGGTTGCATTGGCCGGCATGGCCAGGTACCCCTTCATGCTGCCCGAGCCGGCGGGTGAGGCGTAGGTCAGCATCTCGGTCTTGAGGCGCTTGTCGTCCTTCGGAACCACCTGCGCGGCTGCGAAATTGGGGCTCAAGGACGCCAGCAGCATGCTGGCGGTGACGCCACCGACGGCGAATTTCTGGGCCCGCTCCAGGAAGCCGCGGCGGTCGATGCCGCCATGCACATAGGCGTCAAAGAGGATCAGCAGTTCCTGGTCGAAATCGGCGGCGGTCTTGCGTTGCATGGGGGCCTCTGTAAATGGGTGGAAGGATAACGAAAGACCTCGGGGATTGCCAAACGTTCCCTCGGAGGTCTTGTTTCGGCGCTCGGGTTAACCCGCAGTAGATCCATAATCGGCACCGTAAACACTGCCCCGCCTCCCTCCACGCAGCCCCGCAGAACACTCTTCACACCATGCAAATCCAAGCCCATGCAGCCATCGTGACCGGCGGCGCCTCGGGACTCGGCGAAGCCACCGCGCGCGAACTCGCACGGCTCGGCGCCAGGGTCGCCATCCTGGACGTCAACACCGCACTCGCCGAGCAGGTGGCCGCCGACATCGGGGGCATCGCCTGCCACTGTGACATCACCAGCACGGACAGCGTCAGCGCCGCCCTGGCCCGTGCGGCCCA
>JBIKTP010000473.1:0-3346 GCA_044348035.1 Burkholderiaceae bacterium | reverse complement strand
TCCGCAGGCGCAAGCTTGTTGCCACTGTCGCTCAGCCAGCGCGAGGTCTGGCGCGACCGCGCTGCCTGGCCTGACAGCGCGCATCTGATGATCGGTGGCGGCGGCTTTCTGGACGGCCCGCTCGACCTGGCCCGTTGTGCCGAGGCCCTGCGCCTGCTGGTGCAGGAAAGTGACGGGCTGCGCCTGGCGCCGCTTGCCGGTGGCGGGCAATATCTGCTGGACCGCTGGGAGCCCGTGCTGGAGACCCGCGAGCTGCCGCCGGGTGAGGATCCGGCATCCGCAATGCAGGCTTGGTGGCGGGAAGGGCTGGCCCGGCCGTTTCCGTTCGATGGCACGCCGCCCTGGCGTTTCGTGTTGCTGCGGGCGCATGCGACGCTCCATGGCCTGGCCATGCAGTTTCACCACGTGGTCATGGATGGTTGGGGCACCTCGCAGGTGATGACCCGCTGGAGCGAGATCTACAACCTGCTGGAGGCCGGTGAGCTGCCCGCGCCCGGGGAGGCTGCCCCGTACGCGCAGTTCATTGCGGAGTCGAACCAGTACCTTCATTCGGAGGCCCATGCGCGCGACGCGCAGTACTGGCATCGCCAGGTCCCGACCTTGCCGGAGCCACTGATCGAACCCCGCTGGGCCGGCAGTGCCCGAACCGGCCCGGCCCCCGCGCAGATGGCCACACTGGGCATTGCCCGTGCCGACTACGACGCGCTGGTGCGACTGGCCACCGCGAACGGGCATGGCGTGTTCAGCTACTTTCTTGCCGCGCTGGCAGTTTATTTCGGTCGCACGGCAGGGCGCGACCGCGTGCTGGTCGGTGTCCCGACGCTCAACCGCGCCGGCCGACGCTACCGCAGCACCCCGGGCATGTTCGTCGGCGTGCTGGTGCTGGACATCTGCGTGGATCCCGGGCAGACGGCCGCCGGGCTGGTGGCCGCTGCGGGCGCCGCCATGCGCTCCGCCCTGCGCCGGCCGCGTTACCCGCTCAGCGAACTGGGGCGTACCCTGCAACTTCTGCGCCACGGGCGTGACAGCCTGTTCGACGTGATCCTGTCGTTCGAGCAGCAGGACTATGCAGTGCATTTCGGCGCGGCACATCGTGTCGACTCGAGCCAGTTCTTCTCGGGCGTTGCCCGTTATCCGCTGGCTGTGACAGTGTGCGAGTTTCATCCCGAGCGGGATCTGGAACTGGTGCTGGAGGCCCGCAGCGACTGTTTCTCGGCCGATGAAACCAGCTTGCTCGCGCAGCGCATCTGGCATGTCGCGCGCGCGCTGGCGCAGGCGCCGACGCAGTGTGTGGGAGATGTCTCGCTGCTGGCATCCGGCGACCGCATGGCCTTGCTGGCGCCGCCGCCAGTCGGTGCCGATGACCTCCACGACAGCCAGCCCTACATCCTTCGCTTCGAGCGCCATGCGGCCCAGGCACCCGAGGCCGTGGCGCTGGTGTGGGATGGCGGGAGCATGGACTACCGCACACTCGACAGGCGCGCCAACCGGCTGGCACACCGCCTCGTGGCGCTGGGGGCTGGCCGCGAGCGGACCGTGGCGGTGGCGGTGGCCCGTTCCCCGGAGCTGGTGGTGGCGATGCTTGGCATCGCCAAGGCAGGGGCAGCCTACCTGCCGCTCGACCCGGACGCGCCTGTGGCGCGGCTTGCGGCCATCCTGGAGGACAGCGACGCGGTGGCCTTGCTGATTCAGGAGCACAGCCTGGAGCGCCTCGGCTCGCTGCATCCGCGGTCTGCGGTGATCGACTGGCAGCAGGCCCTGGGGGACGACGCCGACAATGCGCCGCCGGCCGCCGCGCAAGCCGGTGACCTGGCCTATGTGCTGTTCACTTCGGGCTCTACCGGCCGCCCCAAGGGGGTGATGGTCGAGCATGCCGCGCTGGCGCGGCGCATGGCCTGGCTCACCCGCACCTATGGCGTGCAGCCCGATGACCGCTCGGCCCTGGTCACACAGGCCACGTTCGATCCTTCCCTGATCGAACTGTGCCTGCCGCTGGTGAACGGTGCGAGCATCGCGCTGGCTCCGCCGGGCCGTCTGCGGCCGGAGTCGGTGGCCGAGTTCGCGATCCGGCATGGGGTCACCATCATGGCCTTCGTGCCCTCCACGCTCAGCGGTTTCCTGGACGCCGCGGCCCATCGGCCCGGGCTGCGCCTGCGCGTGGCCTGCTGCGGTGGCGAGGTCCTGTCGCCAGAGCTTGCGGCACGTTACCGCGAGGGCACATCGGCGCGCCTTTTCAATGTCTACGGGCCGACCGAAGCCTGCATCTTTGCCACCGCATGGGCCTGCGTGCCCGACAGCGGCCACCGGGTCCTGCCGATCGGCACGCCGGTCGACCACACCACCATCCGCGTGCTCGACGCTGCGCAGCGCCTGCTGCCCCAGGGCGTTCCGGGCGAGATCTGCATCGGTGGTGGCGGCCTGGCGCGGGGTTACCTGAACCAGCCGGAGCTCACGCGTGCCGCTTTTGTGGACGATCCGTTCCAACCCGGCGCGCGCCTGTACCGCACCGGAGACCGCGGCTGGTTGTCGACCGACGGACAACTGCATTTCATGGGCCGCCTCGACCGGCAGGTCAAGCTGCGCGGTTACCGCGTGGAGCTTGGCGAGATAGAAGCCGCCCTGATGGCCATCGAGGGCGTGGTGCAGGCGGCGGCCCAGCGGGTCGAGCACCAGGGGCGTGCTGCCATCCATGCCTGGGTGGCCGCACCGGGAGCGCCGGGCGCGGAGCAACTGCTGCGCGTATTGCGGCTGCGCCTGCCGGATTACATGGTTCCGTCCGCGCTCGGCGTGCTGCCGGACCTTCCCGTTGCCAGCACGGGGAAGACCGACTACGCGGCCCTGCCCGCCATCACCGACAGAGTGCTGCGGCCTGCGGCCCGCGGCCCCGCCAGCGCGATGGAGCGCGAACTTCTGACGATCTGGGAACAGGCGCTGGGGCGCCAGCCTTTGTCAGTGCAGGACAACTTCTTCGATGTCGGTGGCGATTCGCTGTCGGCGATCGGCGTGCTCAACGCCACCGAGCACATGCTCGGCCGCAAGGTGCCGCTCTATCTGCTGACGGAGCATCCCACGGTGGAGCAGTTTGTCCGGGCGCTGGGCCGCGATGATCCCTTCCCGGGCCTGATGGTCGGTTTCGGCATGGCGCCGGGATGCGTGCCGCTGTACGTGGCCGCATCGGGCCACGGCGACCTGATGCGTTTCCAGACTCTTGCCGAGGCGATGGCCGGTGTGTGCGACGTGCGCATGCTGCAGCCGCCTGTGGGTGAGCCCTTCCGGCGCATCACCGACCTGGCGGCCCGTTACGCCGAGGCGATCGAGGCGCTGGGGCTGCAGGCTGGTTTTGTCG
>JBIKTP010000474.1:0-3346 GCA_044348035.1 Burkholderiaceae bacterium | reverse complement strand
AGCACTCGACGGGCCGACCCTTGATCGGGCCATGGTCGAGGCTGAAGGGCAACGAAAGCGACAGTGGGCGCCCCTCCTGAGACCCCACCCAGGCCGGGTCATACTGGAATGCCATCTCGCCCCGAGCCGGAATGCGCCACTCTCCGGCAAGCCTGCCGTTGGCCCACACCGAGAGCGCGCGTGCGCGGGTCCTTCTGCCCATGCCTACCACTCGGTCCCGGATGCAGCTTGCACCGGCGGCCGATCCTGGATGACCAGTTCCAGGCCGAGCAGATTGGCAAGTTCCAGCAGTCGGTCGACCGTGAGGCTTCCGGGGTTCGTTTCGATCTCGGACAGTCGGTTCTGACTGATCCCCAACTTGGCGGCCAGCGCGCTTTGGGATTGCTTGTGGGCGCGCCTGCGCAACGCGAGGACTTGTCCCAGTTGGGCGCTGTGGGTCAGTATTTGCTGCATGGCTTCTCATTTATCGGTATGGCCGATAAGGAGATCGTATCGATCTGAACGATAAGTGTCAAATATCGGTTATGTCGATACAGAAGTCCGCATTCCTGCGCTTGACTTGCGGCTGGGTCGAGACTTGACGGACCTCATGATCAAGACGGTGGCAAGGCTGAGAGGGGGCAGGTCACAGCTACCGCACATTCAGGCGCTTTTGGAGCGCGAATTCGCACCCGATCCACCTGCCGATATCGGCCCCAAGCACCCACTGGTCGTCTTGCTGGCTCAGGCGGAAGCCGTGGTCGGGCAGAACGGTTGGACTTTGTTGACCAACGCGATCAGACACATCCAGACAGCCGCTCCGGGCGAAACGCCGAAGAAACACAAGGTGCGAAACTGGCAACAAGTATTTCGCAGGTCTCAAGTATTCGAGGTCAGGAAGGACCTCTCTTCCGACCGCCTTGATATCGCCCTCTGGTATCGGAGCCCGCCGCAGACAGCCCACCGGCTTCAGCTGGCGCCACCCACCAGCTCCACCCTGATCGCCGCCCCCGCGACCGGCAACACCAGCCAGGTCTGCTCCACCGGCAGCCCGCTGACTGCCTCCACCGCCTGCGCATAGGCAGCCAATTGCCCCGCGTGGGCCAGTGCAAGCGCTGCCCATTGCGCGCTGCCGTGCTGGGTCGACTTGTGGTCCAGCAGTATCCAGCCTGTCGGGGTGCGGAGCAGCAGATCGGCGCGGCCCGTGCTGATCTGCCCGTTGGGCAACAAGCGCTGCATCGGCAGCTCGACAATGCGTTTCGCGGCCGGCCAGCGTGACTTTAGCCACGACCGCACAGCGCCCACCTGGCGGTGCAGGGACGACGGCTCGATCACCCCTTCCACCCCCATGCGTTGCAGGATGGCCTGCACCTCGCCGACCTCCAGAGGGTGATCCTCCGAGGCCAGATCAGCCGCCAGGCAGGCGTGGATGGCTTGCCCCAGAACCGAATGGTCCTCGACCTCGCCTACCTCGATGCGCGACCCCACGGCGACGCTCTCGGCCACCCGGGCGGCAACGCCCTCCACGGCCGATGGACTGACTGTCAGCGGAATCTTCTCGTGCAGCGCGGCGGCATGGTCGAACCAGGCGAGGCCCTCTGTGGACGCCGCCATCGGCAGATTTGCTGACGCTCCCGACAAGACGCAACGGGCAAAGGGCACCGCCATGCCATCCGCAAGCATGATCGAATCGGCATCAGCAGCCGGAAGCATGCTGTCGAGTGCGACGGTGGACATCCACTCGCCCACCGGCTTCCTGGCCGGCCGGGCCAGGATCAGCATGTCCCGGGCGCGGGTCATGCTGACATACAACAGGCGTTTGTGTTCTTCGACTGCATCTTCCCGGGCCTTGGTGCCTGCGGGAGAAGCCGCCACCGCGTCAGCGACCGCAACATTCTTCTGCTGTCCGAATGGCCATGGCCAGTAGCGCAGAAAGCGGTCGTGCAGAGGGCGATGCACATCGAAGGCCCCTTTGGGCTCGGCCTGAATTCCCCAAAGGCGGTCCCGCACATCAGAGGCCAGGTCGCACAGCACCACCACGGGCCATTCGAGTCCCTTGGCGCCGTGGTGGGTCATCACATGCACGGCGTCGACGCCCGACTGCGGCATGGCATCCAGCCCCTGCTGTGCCAGGTCCTGCAGCCACAGCAACAGACCGGAAAGCGTCGCCGCCTGGCGGCCAGACGTGCATTCGTCTTCATACTGCGTCACCAGCCCGGCCAGCTGGTCCAGGTTGGCCAGCCGCATCCGCGCCTGTTCGCCATCTTGCTGCCACTGGATGACCCGCCGGGCAATGCCGCAACGCATGATGGTCTCGGCAACCGCCTCGCTCGGTGACAGGAGCACCACCTGCGCACGCAAATCGCTCAGGGTCGCCATGATGGGGTGGGCCTGCGCCCCTTCGCCGTCCACCTCCCGCCACTGCGAAGCCGGGGCGCCGGTGGCCAACCAGGTCAACCGGTCGGCCAGCCAGCCCTCGGGCTCGGTGCAGTCGGCCAGGGACAGGATCTCTGCCGTTGCAAGAGTGTCGCTGTCGTCATTCAGCCGCCGCAGGCAGGCCAGCGCCAGCACGATCTCTGGCTGGGCCAGCAGACCCGGCTGCGCCGTGGAAGTGGCAATGCCGCGCTGCCGAAAACAGACGGCGATCTTCCTCACCGTGTCGTTGGCCTTCGCGAGGATCGCGATGTCGCCCAGCCGCAGTGGACGCACAGCGTTCGTGGCGGGATCCACCACCGTGGTCCCCTGGTTCATCAGCTGCGCCACACCGGATGCAAGCGCCTCCAGCTGCAGTTCGTGGTTGGAGCCGTCCAACATCCAATCGTGTAAAGCTTTGGAGCCCGGCACTTCGTCACGCTTCGGCTCCAGCCGCACCTCTGCCGGCGCCAGCCCGGCGAACGCGCCACCAAACAGCTGGTTCACCAGACCCACCAATGCCGGCCTGGATCGGTACGAGAACGGCAGGACCGATTTGGCCCCGCCCAGCACCGGCAATGCATCCACCACGGACTTCATCAGGGCCGAGTCGCTGCCCCGAAACCCGTAGATGGCCTGCTTCACGTCGCCCACCCACACCACCTTCCTGGCATACCCTGCCAGCTTCAGGAACAAGGCCAGCTGGATCGGGCTGGTGTCCTGGAACTCATCGACCATGACCAGGTCCAGCTCCTCGGTCAGCGTCTGTGCCACGCCGGGCTCGTCCAGAATGTCCAGCAGCCGGCGCTCCTGGTCGGTGAAATCGACTGCGCCCAATGCCTTCTTCAGGTCCGCATAGGCAGCCAGTGCATCCGCAGCCAGCGCAAAGATCCGGACCAGGTAGTCGCGGATGTCGGCATGCAGGCGCGGGTGCTGACCCAGCATGGCCGCAAGG
>JBIKTP010000472.1:0-3350 GCA_044348035.1 Burkholderiaceae bacterium | reverse complement strand
CGAGCCAGGGCGCGTGGTGACCAACGGGATGAGCCAGTATTCGCGCAATGAACGCAATGCCAACGCCGGCATCGTGGTGGGCATCGATCCGCGGGACTACCCGGTCGACCTGGCCAGCCTGCAGCAGAGCCTGGGGTCGGAGATGCATTTGCAGCCCCACGGCGCCGGGCCCCACCCATTGGCAGGAATCGTGTTCCAGCGGCAGCTCGAATCCGCCGCGTTCATGCTTGGCGGGTCGAATTACGCCGCGCCGGGTCAGAAGGTCGGCGACTTCCTGGCCGGGCGGCCGTCGGCTGCCTGGGGGGAGGTGCAGCCGTCCTACAAGCCAGGGGTGCTTCCGGGTGATCTGGCGCCGGCCTTGCCGGGTTTTGCCATCGAGGCGATCCGTGAAGCCTTGCCGGTGTTCGGGCGCAAGATCCGGGGGTTCGACATGGCCGACGCGGTGTTCACCGGTGTCGAGACGCGCACCTCCTGTCCGTTGCGGCTGACCCGGGGCGACGACTTCCAGAGCCTGAATGTGGCTGGGCTTTACCCGGGCGGAGAGGGTGCAGGGTATGCCGGGGGCATCCTGTCGGCGGGCGTGGATGGCATCCGTGTGGCCGAAGCGGTGGGCCGCAACTTGCTGTAGACCACGATTTCGTCAAGCGCAGGGGCGCAGGCATTGGTACAGTGGCGGGGTATTCCACTCCCGGGGTTTGTTCACCGTGCATCCGGAAACCTCCCGCCACGGCACGCCAGGCCCGAGTCTGCAACAGGTTCTGGACCGCCACCATGCCGACCCGCATGCCCTGGTGCAGATGCTGCGCGAAGTGCAGGTGTTGCAGGGGGGCCATCTCGCCCGTGACACCCTGATCGGGCTTGCTGGCGCGCTCGGCCTGAGCCTGGCCCATGTGGAGGGTGTTGCCGGCTTCTACCGCTTCTTTCACCTGCAACCGGTGGGCAGGTACCGGATTCTTTTCAGCGACAACATCACCGACCGCATGCTGGGCAGCGAGGCGCTGCTGGCCGACCTGTGCGCGCGCCTGGGTGTGGCGCCCGGCGAGGTCCGCAGGGACGGCCTTGCCAGCGTCGACCGCACCTCCTGCACGGGCCTGTGCGACCAGGGCCCGGCATTGCTCGTCAACCACCACCAGGTGGTGACGCGGCTCGACGCCGCGCGGGTTGCCCAACTGGCCGACTGCGTGTTGGCAGGTGTGCCGGTGGCCGACTGGCCGGCGCAATGGTTTGTGGTCCAGGACAAGGTCCGCCGCGCCGATGTGCTTCTTGGCGACGAGGCTGCTCCAGGAACGGCACTGGCGGCAGCCATGGCGCGCGGGCCCGAGGGCATGCTGGACGAAATCAAGCGCTCCAGGCTGCGTGGCCGTGGCGGAGCCGGTTTTGAGACCGGCCTCAAGTGGGAGCTCTGCCGACGTGCGCCCGGTGCCGAACATGTGGTGGTGTGCAATGCCGACGAGGGCGAACCCGGGACTTTCAAGGACCGTGTCCTGCTGGCCCGGCATGCCGAGGCAGTGTTCGAGGGCATGACCATCGCCGCCCATGTGATCGGTGCCCGACGCGGTCTGGTCTACCTGCGCGGTGAATACCGCTACCTGCTGGAGCCCCTGCAGGCGGTGCTGCGGCGCCGGCGTGCCGCAGGTTTGCTGGGCAGCACCATCCAGGGCCGGGTGGATTTTGACTTCGACATCGACATCCACATGGGCGCCGGCGCCTATGTGTGCGGCGAAGAGTCCTCGCTGATCGAGTCGCTGGAAGGGCGCCGGGGCACGCCGCGCATCCGCCCGCCGTTTCCCGTCGAGCAGGGGTATCTGGGCCACCCGACCATCGTCAACAACGTCGAGACCTTCTGCGCCGTCGGGCACATTGCCCGCCACGGCGGCGCCTGGTGGGCCGGCATCGGCACTGCACAGTCCACCGGCACCAAGATCCACTCGGTGTCGGGGGATTGCGAGCGGCCAGGGCTGTATGAATACCCTTTTGGCACCCGGATCGCCCGCATCCTGGAGGACTGCGGAGCGCGGGACACCCAGGCGGTGCAGGTGGGAGGCCCGTCCGGTGTGTGCCTGTCGGCATTCGAGTTCGGCCGGCGCATTGCCTTCGAGGACGTGCCCACGGCCGGGGCTTTCATGGTGTTCGACCGCAGCCGCGACATGTTCGAAGTGGCGCGCTCGTTCGCGCACTTCTTTGCCCACGAGAGCTGCGGCTTCTGCACGCCGTGCCGCGTCGGGACGGCACTGGTCGTGAAGCGGTTCGACAAGCTCGCGGCCGGCCGGGGCTCGCGCCATGACATCGACGTGTTGTCCGAACTGGACCAGCTCATGCACACGTCCACGCATTGTGGCCTGGGTGCCAGCGCCTGCAACCCGCTGCGCGACACCATCCGCAAGTTCCGCCCAGCCTACGAGCGGCACCTGAAATCCCTGCATTTCGCGCCCGGGTTCGACCTGGACGCCGAACTCTCGATCGCGCGCGGTCTCACGGGCCGGGACGATGCCGGCGCCCACCTGGAGACCCTGCCGTGAGCCGCTCCGTGCCCGATGTCGAGACTCTTTCCCTGGACGGTCAAGACCTGCCTTTTGCACCGGGCGACACGATCCTGCAGGCGGCCCACCGGGTGGGCCGCTACATTCCGCACCTTTGCTGGCGCCCGGATTTCCCGGCCCACGGATCCTGCCGGGTGTGCAGTGTGAAGGTCAATGGGCGGCCAGCCGCTGCCTGCACGGTGCGGGCCTCGCCCGGCCAGGTCGTGGAGAGCAACACCGATGAGCTCAATGCCCACCGCAAGACGCTGCTGCAGATGCTGTTTGTCGAGGGCAACCACTTCTGCCCGAGCTGCGAGAAAAGCGGAAATTGCCAGCTGCAGGCCACGGCCTATGCCATGCAGATGGAGGGCCCGCACTTCGAGGAGTTCTACCCCACCCGGCCGGTCGACGCGAGCCACCCCGATATCCTGCTCGACTTCGACCGCTGCATCCTGTGCGAGCTGTGCGTGCGCGCCAGCCGCGATGTCGACGGCAAGAACGTGTTTGCGGTGGGGGGGCATGGCATGGGGACGCACCTGATCGTCAACAGCGAGAGCGGGCGCCTGGCCGATACACCGATGACCCTGGACGACCGCGCGGCGCAGGTCTGCCCGGTCGGCGTGATCCTGCCCAAGCGGCGCGGTTTCGACGTGCCGATCGGGCAGCGGCGTTTCGATATCGAGCCGGTGTCCGGGCCTGCACAAAGGGGTGGGTCATGAGCGCCGCGCCGGGCCGCCCCGAGCAAGCTCGTACCGCAGTGCGAAGCACGGAGGTTGCCCGATGAGCACCGCCGGCCCGCCCCTGGGTGCTCCAGCGGGCGCAGTGCCGATG
>JBIKTP010000471.1:0-3355 GCA_044348035.1 Burkholderiaceae bacterium | reverse complement strand
GCCAATCCATGCGCGGGGCGCCCACAGACGATGCTCAGGCATCTGGCCTCCAGGCGATCATGGTCCGCACCAGGCTGCGCAGCACGGGCGACAGGCGCGCGGCGAGGGCAGGGTCGACGGTGTAGGGCGCCTGCTCCTGCATGTAGGTGCTCCAGCACATTTCCAGCTGCACCGCATGCTGGCCGGCGGCTGGGCGCCCGAATGCGCGGGTGATGTAGCCGCCCTTGAAACGGCCATCCACCACGTGGCTGAAGGAGTCCTGGGCCTGCAGCACCTGCTGCAGGGCTGAGCGCAGTTCCGCAGCGCAGCTGGCGCCGCTGGCCGTGCCAAGGTTGAGGTCGGGCAAGGTGCCCTCGAACAGCCAGGGCAGGCGCGAGCGGATGCTGTGCCCGTCGAAGAGGATGGCATGGCCATGCTGCGCCTGCAGGCGCTCCATCTCGGCGCGCAGCGCGTCGTGGTAGGGCTGCCAGTAGGTCTTTCGGCGCAGGTCGATGGCCTGCGCATCCGGCGCCATACCCTCGCGGTAGAGCGGGTCCCCGGTGAAGAAACGCGTGGGGCAGAGCTCGGTGTTGTTGGTGCCGGCGTACATCGGCGTGTTCTCGGGCGGGCGGTTGAGGTCGATCACGAAGCGCGAATGGCGTGGCACGATCAGGCTGGCGCCCAGTTCGCGTACAAACCCGTACAGCCGCTCGAGGTGCCAGTCGGTGTCTTCCACCGCCAGCGCACGCGCAACATAGCGGGATTGCAGGGCCTCGGGAACATGGGTGCCGACATGCGGCAGGCTGACCAGCAGCGGCGTGTTGCCGCAGTGAAGGTCGAAGACCGGGTGCGTCATGGGGTGGGCTCCTGCCCACCGATGACCACGCGCCGGCAGGGGTTGTGGCCGAACCAGTAGGCCAGTTCGTGCGGATGCTCCAGGTCCCAGACCGCGAAATCGGCCCGGTGGCCCTCGCTCAGCCGCCCGCGGTCGCGCAGGCCCAGCGCGCGGGCGGCATGGTGCGTCACGCCCTGGACGGCCTCCAGCGGTGTCAGACGGAAGAAGGTGCAGCCCATGCTGAGCATCAGCTGCAGCGACAGACCCGGCGAGGACCCCGGGTTGTGGTCGCTGGCCAGCGCCATCGGCACGCCCCGTGCGCGCAGTCCGGCGATCGGGGGCAGACGGGTTTCCCGCAGGAAGTAATACGCGCCGGGCAGCAGCACCGCCACGGTGCCGGCAGCGTGCATGGCGGCAATGCCGTCGTCCGAGAGGTGTTCCAGGTGGTCGCAGGACAAGGCGCCGAACCCGGCGGCCAGTGCCGCGCCGCCCTGGTCGCTGAGTTGTTCGGCATGCAGCTTCACCGGCAGCCCCAGCGCCCGCGCCGCCTCGAAGACGCGCCGGGTCTGCGCCGGGCTGAAGCCGATGTTCTCGCAGAATGCGTCGACCGCGTCGACCAGGCCCAGGGCGTGCAGGCGGGGCATCCAGGCACAGACTGCGTCGATGTAGTCGTCGGGGCGCCCGTCAAACTCGGGTGGCAATGCGTGCGCCCCCAGGTAGGTGGTGGATACGCCCATCGACAATTCAACGCCGACCCGGCGCGCGATGGCAAGGCAGCGCTGCTCATGCTCCAGGCTCAGCCCGTAGCCCGACTTGATCTCCAGTGTGGTGACCCCTTCGGCCCGCATGCACGATGCGCGCCGGCGCGCGGCAGCCAGCAGTTGCGCGTCATCGGCGGCGCGGGTTGCGGCGACGGTGGAGCGGATGCCCCCGCCGGCGCGCGCGATCGCCTCGTAGCTGGCACCCTGCAGGCGCATCTCGAATTCGCGCGCCCTGTGGCCGCCATAGACCAGGTGGGTATGGCAATCGATCAGGCCGGGCGTGACCAGGGCGCCGCCGAGGTCGTGTTCGCCGGTGATCTTCCCGCGCATGGCGGCCGGCAGCGCGGCGCTCGGGCCGACCCAGGCCAGGTGTTCCCGCTGGACCAGCATGGCGCCGTTCTCGAGCAGTCCCCAGCCATCCCCCTGCAGGGTGGCTATCCGGGCGTTGTGCCACAGCGTGAGAGTGTCCATCGCATCAGTCCTGTGGTGAGCAGCCGATCCACCAGGCCGATCCGGGCAGATCCAAAGAGTCGGGTTCGAATGACCAGGCGCCAGCATGGCTGGCCCCTGCCCACAGAAGACTGTGCGCCGGCACATCGCGCGAAGCGGCTGCGCATCGCCACCGGCCGGCTGTCATGGTGTAGAGGCCGCGCATCAAGTGGCCGGTGCTCCAGGAGGTTCCGCGGTGCCACCGCTGCAGCAAGCCGGTGGCGCCGCGCAGCATGAGGTTGAGGTCCTGGGTGGGGCCGCCGATCAGGCGGCAGCCCGGCGCCGATGCGCCGTCGAACGGCAGTGCTTCGTCTCCCGCGCCCAGGGTGCGTGTGTGGTCGGGGAACTGCAACTCGACACCCTGGCCCTGCAGCACGGCGAACCAGCGCTGCACCTGCGGATAGGCCGAGAACGGGCCGTCACGGTCGATGTCTGCGCGACTCACACGCACCTTCCAGGCATCGCCTGCGGGCCAGGCCAGCAGCTCGCGCGTCTGCCCACCTCCATTGCGCCAGGGCTGGGCAGCGATTTGGGCGGCTTCGATGACGACGGGGGCGAGCGGCAGGTCGTTCATGGCTTGAACTGCCCCTCGACCCGGTAACGCGAGCCGGGATGCACCAGGCGCGCCACGGTGATGGGCACGCCGTGGTTGACCGTGCGCCGGACAATGATCAGGCAGGGCTCCTGCACGGGGATGCCCAGCAGGCGGGCTTCGCGCGCGCTGGGCGAACCGGCCTCGACCGCGTACTGGGCCTCCCACAGCGGAGCGACCTGCAGCAGGTAGTGCGTCGGCGTGATCTGGGTGAAGTCGGCGCGCAGGTAGTCCGGCGCGCAGGCCGGATTGACGTAGCGGTCCTCGCATTGCAGCGCGAGCCCGTTCTCGAAATGGACGATCAGCGTGTGGAACACCGGTGCGCCGCGCGCCAGGCCGAGCTGCGTGGCGACGGTCGCACTGGCGCTTTCCTCGCGCGCGAGGTGGACCTCTGCATGGTGGCGGTGGCCGCGCGCGGTGATTTCCTCGTGCAGGTCGCGGATGGTCAGGGTGGAGGACACCTTCAGCAGGTGGGCGGCATAGGTGCCCAGCCCCTGCACCCGGGTGACCAGGCCCTCGTTCTGCAGCTCCCGCAAGGCCCGTGTGACCGTCATGCGGCTGACACTGAACTGGGCCACCAGCTCCGCCTCGGAGGGCATCAGCGCGCCCGGGGACCAGTGCCCCGAGGCCAGCCCCTGCTTGAGAAATTCCTTCACCCGTGCATAGGGAGCCTGTGCCGAAGCGCTTTCGGCGCGCCCG
>JBIKTP010000470.1:0-3365 GCA_044348035.1 Burkholderiaceae bacterium | reverse complement strand
GGGCTACTCCAACCACAACTTCGGCATCGCATTCGACGTGGGTGTCTTCGAGGGAAGCCGCTACCTGGGCGAGTCACCGAAGTACAAGGCGGTTGGCGCACTGGGCATGGACATCGGCCTGGAATGGGGCGGCTCGTGGAAGACGCTGGTCGACGAGCCGCATTTCCAGTTGCGGCCATCATGGGCTGCCGGCATGGCCGAACGCCAGATGCTGGCCGAACTGCGCACGCGCCGCACGACCGAAGCGCCCGTCTACGCCTGAGGCCGACGGGCGTTCATACGCCGGCGCGCATCAACGCAAACACCGGGTAACGCCGCCAGCCCGGCTCGTGGTGCCGCGCGCCATTCGCAAACACGAAGTCCAGCACGGCCGCCGGGTCCGACAGCAGTTCGGGGTGATCGGTCTTCCACTGCTCGAACCGGGTACGCAACTCGGGCTCCTGCTGGAGCATCTCGAATGCGGTGTCCTCGAACACATAGTCCGAGTAATGCTCCTTCTGTTCCAGGATGCTGTTGAAGAAGCCCCAGCGGAACAGGCTGTCATGGGCCTGCGGCTCCAGGGTCTCGACGGCGTACCGGGCCTGTGGCTGGTCGAGCTCCACCAGCCAGTCACCGGCACGGGCCGTGTGGTGCAAGGTCTCTGCCGCCACCTCCACCGCATCGTGGAACATGCGGCCTTCGTACGGGCGCGCTCGCGTCTGCACCGACACGATCCGGTAGGCACGCACCTGCAGGGCCTGGTCGGCCTCGAGCCGGCGCACGCGCACCCCATTCCATTGCAGCCGCTCGACCACCTCCGGCCAGGCCTGCGGCACCAGGTAGGCGCTCGGCGCATCGACCACCAGGTCCTCGACACAGCGCTCGAAACAGGGGATTTCTTTCTCCCAGGGCTGGCTGCGGTCGTAGGACAGGCGGGTGTAGGTCCCCAGCCGGCTGGGGCTGTAGACCGCCTTGAAGCCCTTGAACAGGGTCATGACCGGGTTGGCCATGTCGATCTTCCATTGCACGGGCCAGTGCCCGCGCTGCATGGCCAGCTGGCGCGCCTCGCGCCGCAGCGCCGGTATGCGCTGCGCATGGCCCAGGGTGAAGTCGAGCACGCTCTCCACCAGTGCGCGCGTCGCGTGGTAGCGATCGGCAAAGGACTTGAGCATGTGCGACTCGGGCATGAAGCCGATGGTGTAGTGCAGCGCCGCGTAGCCCGTCGAGTACCGCGGCGAATCCAGCATGTGCGCAATGCCGTCGTCGGGGCTGTCCTTGATCGGGTGCACATAGGGGCTGGTCGGCCATCCACGATGGGCCATGTCCTGGTAGATGGCCGGTACCATGGTCTCGCGCAGGAAAGCCCCCAAAGCTCCGCCCAGCTTGTCGGTCTGGGTGTGGATGAGCGTCATGGTGTAGTGGTAGTCGGCACCGTTGGAGGTGTGGGTGTCGACCATCACGTCCGGGTCCCAGGCGGAGAAGAAGCGGTTGAAGGCCTGCGCCGACAGGCTGTCGCACTTGACGAAGTCGCGGTTGAGGTCGAGGTTGCGGCCGTTGCCGCGAAAGCCGAAAGACTCGGGGCCGACCTGGTTGACGCGCGAGCTGGTGTTGCGGTTGAGGCAGCCGTCGACGTTGTAGACCGGGATGAACAGGTAGACGGTGGAGCCCAGCCTGGCCAGGCGCTGCGGCTGGGTGCAGAAGTCACGCACCAGCGCCATGCAGGTATCGATGCCTTCCGGCTCGCCAGGGTGGATGCCGTTGTTGTTGAAGAACACGCAGCGCCCGTCGGCCTTGATCTGTGGGCGGTCGAAGACGCCATCGGCACTGACCACGCCGGCATGCAGCGGCACGCCGTTGTCGGAGACACCGATCTGGAAGAACTGCAGCACCGACGGGAAGTCGGCCGCGAGGCGCTCGTACCAGGCGACGCATTCGTGCCAGGTGGTGGTCTGGTTCTGGTTGCCGCGTTCGTACGGCGTGAGATAAGGTGTGTGTTTCATGGCTTGCCTGCAGTGGCGGCCTGGCGGCCGGCTAAACCGGCCGAGGGTGATCGCTCCAGCCGACGACCGTACACCAGCTACTTCCTGATCGGGCTGATCTTGGAGCCTTCGAAGGTCAGGTTGTACATCAGGCCCTTGTTGGAGAAGATGAAGCCGATGATAGGCTTCCTGGCGGTCTCGCTGTCGACGGCGCCACCCGCGCCCAGCGTGGCCAGTGCCACGCTGCCGTCCACACCCGCCTTCCAGCCTTTGCTGGATCGAAACTTGGACAAGGCCCCGGGCGTCATGAACAACACGATCTGGCTGCGTGCCTGGGCGCCCAGCTGAAACCCGATCGAGGCGGCAGCGATGTTGTAGTACGCCACCGGCTTGCCGCCCACCAGCAATGCGCCTTCCCCATACTCCCCACCGATGCCTACGCCTGCCTTGAGCACATTCGGAAACACCAGCATGCCGGACGCACGGGCGGCCAGTTCCTTGCCGGCACTGGTGTGCTGGTAGAAATTCTGGACGGCTTCGCGCACCTCGGCGTCAAGTTCTTCCTTGCTGGCCGCCTGCGCGGGCAGAAAGACGGCCAGAAGTGCGAAACACATGCAGAGCGAACGAAGGGAAGGCATGGCGGTGACTCCTTGGTGATGGGGATGGGGATGGCAATGCATCATGGCACAGCCGGGTCCCGCGTTACAAGGCAGGGGGCTGCGCGCAATGCCGGATGAAGTCCTGCGCCGCCCGGCCCAGGCGCTTGTTGCGACCCACCACGATGGCGAGCCGCCTGCGTGCCACGGGCAGACGGGTGCGGATTTCGACCAGGCTGCCCTGCGCGAGTGCCACCGCGACGGTATGGCGCGACAGGCAGGCGAGCCCCGCGCCAGCCATGGCGAGCTGCTTGATGGACTCGGTGCTGTCGAGTTCGAACTCGACATTCAGATTGCCCAGATGGTCCAACAGCCAGTTGTCCGTGGCCTGGCGCGTGCCGGAGCCGACCTCGCGCAGGATCCAGGTCGCGGCCCCCAGCTCGCGCACACTGGCAGACCGCCCGGCCAGCGCATGCTGCGGGGAAGCCACGATGACCAGTTCGTCGCGCATCCAGGGCTGCACGCGCAGTTCAGCATGGGTCTGCGAGCCCTCGATGAACCCCACGTCGGCATCCAGGCCCACCACGCTGGCGATCACCTCGGAGGTGTTGCCGATCGACATGCGCACCCGGCTGTTCGGGTGCGCCAGCTTCCAGCGCGCCAGCAGGTCGGGCAGCAAGTATTCGCCGATGGTCAGGCTGGCGGCCAGGCGCAGCGGGGCCGCATGCTCGGCGTCGAACAGCGACTCGGCCTCCACCGCCTGGTCCAGCAGGGCATTGGCCACCGGCTGCAGGGCGCGGCCGTTCTCGTT
>JBIKTP010000469.1:0-3367 GCA_044348035.1 Burkholderiaceae bacterium | reverse complement strand
TCTCGAGCAAGGGCCGACCCTCGATGTCACGCAAGCTCTTCACATTGACGAACGTCGAATTGAGGAAGTTGCGCGCCGGCGGCGAGATCATGGCCAGCGGGAACTGCGCCGAGCTGCCCGCAGCCTCGTAGTTGGGCAGGTGGTCGGGCAGGCCGTCCAGCCCCAAGGCAGCCAGGCGCGCACTGTAGAACTCGCACTTGCCCGAGGGAGTGGGGAAGCGGCCCTCTGCAAAAGGCGCCTGCGGCACACGCAGCGAGGCAAAGCCCTTGGCCAGCAGTTCGTCGAAGTCGATGGCGTCTCCATAGGCGATGCGGCACAGGCTCTCGTCACTCTCCGAGAAACACGGATCCGTGTAGCCCATGTGCCGGGCCAGATCCCGGAAGATCTGGCTGTTCGGCCGTGCCTCGCCCACCGGCGCGATGGCCGGGCGGTTCAGCAGCACGTCGGTATGGCCATACGCGACCTGCACATCCCAGTGCTCCAGCTGGGTCGTGGCGGGCAGCAGGTAGTCGGCGTAGTCGGCGGTGTCGGTCTTGAAATGCTCCAGCACGACGGTGAAGAGGTCTTCGCGCGCGAAGCCCCGCACCACTTTCGACGAGTCCGGCGCGACGGCCACGGGGTTGCTGTTGTAGACGATCAGCGCCTCGATCGCCGGCCCGAAGCTGGCCGACGCCGGCCGCAGCAGGTCGTCCCCGATGGTGTTCATGTTGATGGTGCGCGGCGCCTTGCCGGTGCGCAGGTCCGGGCGCTCCAGGGCGGCGCGCTGGATCGGAAAGTTGCCCGACGACGACAGCAGCAACCCGCCTGCGCGCTGCCGCCAGGCACCGACCAGCGCGGGCAGGCAGGCGATGGCACGGACCGCATTGCCGCCGCCGCGCACGCGCTGCATGCCGTAGTTCAGGCGGATGGCGGTCGGGTCCCCGCGCATCGCGCTCTCGCCGTAGGCCCGGGCGAGGTCCCGCACCTGCTGCGCGTCCAGGCCGCACACCCCGGCCGCCCGCTCGGGTGGCCATTCCAGCGCGCGGGCCCGCAAGGCGTCCCAGCCCAGGGTGTGGCGTGCAATGTAGTCATGGTCGAGCCAGCCATGGCGCACCAGCTCGTGCATGATGCCGAAGGCCAGCGCGGCATCGGTGCCGGGCAACAGCGCGATGTGTTCATGGCATTTGTCGGCTGTCTCGGAGCGGCGCGGGTCGATGCAGATCAGGCGGGCGCCCTGGCGCTTGGCCTCCTGCGCATGGCGCCAGAAGTGCAGGTTGCTGGCAATCGAGTTGCTGCCCCAGATCAGGATCAGCCGCGACTCCGAGAAGAACTGCACCTGCATGCCCAGCTTGCCGCCTACCGTGCAGGTCAACCCTTCGGCGGCCGCGCTGGCGCAGATGGTGCGGTCCAGCAGCGAGGCGCCGAGCTTGTTGAAGAAGCGCCCGGCGATGCTTTCCCCCTGCACCAGGCCCATGGTGCCTGCATAGCTGTAGGGCAGGATGGCCTGGGCGGCGTCCGGGCTGCGCCCGGCTATCGCCTGCAGCCGGCCGGCAATGTCGGTGAGCGCGGACTCCCAGCTCACCGGCGTGAACTGCCCGCTGCCCTTGGCGCCGCTGCGCTTGAGGGGCTGCAGGATGCGTTCGGGGTGGTAGGTGCGCTGCGTGTAGCGCGAGACCTTGGTGCACAGGGCGCCGTCGGTGTGCGGGTGCGCAGGGTTGCCCTGCAACCGCGTCGCCACGCCGTCTTCGACGGTGGTGATGAAGGAACAGGTGTCCGGGCAATCATGCGGGCAGGCGCCCAGCACGGTGGTGGATGTGGCCATGGTCGGGGCCCTCCTCGGGTTGATGGCCGCGGGATGCCGCGCGGCGGGCACAGGAATCGCGCGGCGTATTAGACTAGTGGCACTTGCCCGACACCGCGCACCCCGATGGTAATCGGCCCACCCGTCCCTTGAGGAGAATCCCTTGAAAGTCATTGATTCGATCGTGGCCCAGGCCGCGGGCATCGCCAGCGTGCGACGCGACATCCACGCCCATCCCGAGCTGTGCTTCAAGGAAGAGCGCACCGCCGATCTGGTGGCCGCCAAGCTCACCGAGTGGGGGATCCCGATCCATCGCGGCATGGGTACCACCGGTGTGGTGGGCATCGTCAAGAACGGCACCTCCACCCGCGCGGTGGGCCTGCGCGCCGACATGGACGCCCTGCCGATGCAGGAGTTCAACACCTTCGCCCATGCCAGCAAGCACCCCGGCAAGATGCACGCCTGCGGCCATGATGGCCATACCGCGATGCTGCTGGCGGCCGCGCAGCACCTGGCGAAAAACCGCAACTTCGACGGTACGGTGTATCTGATCTTCCAGCCGGCGGAAGAGGGCGGCGGCGGCGCCCGCGAGATGATCGCCGACGGACTGTTCGAGAAGTTCCCGATGGAGGCGGTGTTCGGCATGCACAACTGGCCGGGCTCCGAGGTCGGCAAGTTCGCCGTCAGCGCCGGCCCGGTGATGGCGTCGAGCAACGAGTTCAAGGTGGTCATCAAGGGCAAGGGCGGCCATGGCGCCCTGCCGCACCTGGGGCTGGACCCGGTGCCGGTGGCCTGCCAGATGGTGCAGGCTTTCCAGACCATCATCACACGCAACAAGAAGCCGGTGGACGCCGGCGTCATCTCGGTCACGATGATCCATGCCGGCGAGGCCACCAACGTCATCCCCGACACCTGCGAACTGCAGGGCACGGTGCGCACCTTCACGCTGGAGGTGCTCGACATGATCGAGAAACGCATGCGGGAGATCGCCGAGCACACCAGTGCCGCCTTCGGCATGGCCTGCGAGTTCAGCTTCCACCGCAACTACCCGCCCACGATCAACTCCGCACCCGAGGCCGAGTTTGCGCGTCAGGTCATGGCCGGCATCGTGGGGGCCGGCAACGTGATCACCCAGGAGCCCACCATGGGCGCCGAAGACTTTTCGTTCATGCTGCAGGCCAAGCCGGGCGCCTACTGCTTCATCGCCAATGGCGACGGCACGCACCGCGAGATGGGCCATGGCGGCGGTCCGTGCACGCTGCACAACCCGAGCTACGATTTCAACGACGACCTGATTCCGCTGGGCGCGACCTACTGGGTCGAACTGGCCCAGGCCTGGCTCAACAAGCCCGCGCCGTGATCGATCTGCGGCAGGCCTTCTCGTCTGGCTACGCGCAGGCCCGCGTCCGTTTCCTGGAGGCTGCTGCCACCGCTGGGCTGGCGATCGAGTCGCACCTGCATCCCCTGCCGGGGCGGGACGGCGAGACCCTGGCCATGGATGTGGCGCTGGCCGGGTCGCCGGATGCGCGGCATCTGCTGGTGGTGTCCAGTGCCTGCCATGGCGTCGAGGGCTATTGCGGCAGCGGG
>JBIKTP010000468.1:0-3375 GCA_044348035.1 Burkholderiaceae bacterium | reverse complement strand
AACTGCGCAATGCCTGGCCGGTCGGCCACGTCCATCTTGACGAACCTGAAGTTGGCACTGGGCGTCAGCCGGTCGAGCCGGCGCTGCTTGAGCGTGACGTCGTAGTAGTCGTTCAGGTTGTCCAGCCCCACGACTTCGTCGCCACGCGCGAGCAGTCGCAGGGAGGTCGTCATGCCGATGAATCCGGCGGCACCCGTCAGGAGGATCTTCATGGAGCCAAGTCTACCGGCATTCAATGCAGGCCCAGGCGCCGGCAGATCTCCAGCGTCGGTGCGCTCTGGTTCATCGTGTAGAAGTGCAGCGCCGGGGCCCCGCCGGCGCGCAGCTTCTCGCACATGGCCGTGACCACGTCCAGACCGAAGGCGCGGATGGAGGCGATATCCTCCTTGTAGGCCATCAGGCGCAGGCGGATCCAGCGCGGGATCTCGGCGCCGCACATGTCCGAGAACCGCATCAGCTGGCTCGAGTTGGTGATGGGCATGATGCCGGGCAGCACCGGCACATGCACGCCCATGCGCCGCGCGTCGTCGACGAAGCGGAAATACGCGTCGGGGTTGTAGAAATACTGGGTGATCGCCGAGTTGGCGCCGCTCTTGACCTTCATCGCGAACGCATGCAGGTCGTGCTCCGGGCTGCGGGCGCGGGGATGGGTCTCGGGGTAGGCCGCCACATCCAGAAAGAAATGCTCGCCGGTTTCATCGCGGATGAACTCGACCAGATCGCAGGCATGGCGGAACTCGCCCTCGGCACCATAGGGGCTGGGCATGTCGCCGCGCAGGGCGACGATGCGCTTGACGCCCATGTCCTTCAGGGTGGCCAGCTGCGCCCGGACACTGGCCTTGGTGGCGCCGACGCACGCAAAATGCGGTGCGGCAGACTCGACGCCCTCGGCCAGCATTTCTGTGATCGCGCCGAACGTGCCCTCCTGGGTCGAGCCGCCCGCACCATAGGTGACCGAGCAGAAGTCGGGCTTGAGCGCATACAGCTCAGTGCGGACCGCGCGGATTTTCTCGGCGCCCTCGGCGGTGCGGCCGGGGAAAAACTCGAGGCTTACGGGGAAACTGGAAGAAGTCGTCGTCATCATGGCTGGACCTCCGGTGGATGGATCGAATACACAAAAAATTCGCGGTTGCCGTCCCCGCCGTCGATGGAGGACGGAAAAAACGCCTGCACCTGCAGGCCCAGTTGCGCGTGGCTGGTTCGGATGCGCGCCTCGACGATGCCGAACATCGCCGGGTCGGTCACGATCCCGCCCTTGCCGACCTGCCCGGGCTGCAGCTCGAACTGCGGCTTCACCAGCATCAGCACCGCGCCGCCCGGCTTGAGCAGCGCCATCGCCGCAGGCAGCACCAGCGTCTGCGATATGAAGGACAGGTCGCCGACGATCAGATCGGCCCGGAAACCCGCGCCCGCCACATCCTCAGGCACAAGGCCGAGAAGATCATCCGGGCTCAGATGCCTGGCGTTGACCCGTTCGACGCAGGTGACGCGGGCGTCCTGGCGCATTTGCTCATGCAGCTGGCCATACCCCACGTCGACACCCACCACATGCCGGGCGCCGCGTTGCAGCAGACAGTCGGTGAACCCGCCGGTGGACTGCCCGATATCCAGGCAAAGCCACCCCGCCGGGTCCAGGCCGGCCTGCGCCAAAGCGCCCTCCAGCTTGAGGCCCCCGCGGGAGACAAACCGGGCTTCCGATGTGTCCAGCAGTTCGATGCCGCAATCCGGGTCCACCAGATCGCCATTCTTGACCACGCGTTTCCACACGCCGTCCGTCATGCACTGAACGCCGGAACCGATCAGACGCTGGGCCTGCGAGCGGGTGCTCGCCAGCCCACGCTGGACCAGCAGTTGGTCGATGCGCATCATGGCCCATGGCACGCCTTGCGGCGTGCGATGGATCAATAACGGTAGGTGTCGACCTTGTAAGGGCCGGCCTTGGACACGCCGATGTAGGCAGCCTGGTCGTCCGTCAGCTCGGTCAGCATGGCGCCGACCTTCTTCAGGTGGAGGCGGGCGACCTTTTCGTCGAGGTGCTTGGGCAGCACGTAGACCTTGCCGACCTTGTATTCCTTGGGCTTGGTGAACAGCTCGATCTGGGCGATCGTCTGGTTCGCAAAGCTGGAGGACATCACGAAGCTGGGGTGGCCGGTGCCGCAGCCCAGGTTCACCAGGCGGCCCTTGGCCAGCAGGATGATGCGCTTGGACGGGGTCTTGCCCTTGGCGGGGAAGATCACGTGGTCGACCTGCGGCTTGATCTCTTCCCACTTGCACTTGGCCAGGGAGACGACGTCGATTTCGTTGTCGAAGTGGCCGATGTTGCAGACGATGGCCTGGTCCTTCATGGCCGCCATGTGCTTGTAGGTGATCACGTTGCGGTTGCCGGTGGCAGACACGAAGATGTCGGCCTTGTCGGCGGCATATTCCATGGTCACGACCTTGTAGCCTTCCATCGCGGCCTGCAGGGCGTTGATCGGATCGATCTCGGTCACCCACACCTGGGCGCTCAGAGCGCGCAGGGCCTGTGCCGAGCCCTTGCCCACGTCGCCGTAACCGGCGACCACGGCCACCTTGCCGGCGATCATGACGTCGGTGGCGCGCTTGATGGCGTCGACCAGCGACTCGCGGCAACCATACAGGTTGTCGAACTTGGACTTGGTGACGGAGTCGTTGACGTTGATGGCGCGCAGGTGCAGCGTGCCCTTGGCGGACATTTCTGCCAGGCGATGCACGCCGGTCGTGGTTTCTTCGGTCACGCCGATGATGTGCTTCAGGCGGCGGCTGTACCAGGTGGCGTCTTCCTTGAGCTTGGCCTTGATCGAATTGAACAGGCAGACTTCCTCTTCGCTGGACGGCTTGGCAAGCACCTTCAGGTCCTTCTCGGCGCGGGAGCCGAGGTGCATCAGCAGCGTGGCGTCGCCGCCGTCGTCCAGGATCATGTTCGGGCCTTCGGTCTTGGAGCCCCTGGGGCCGAACTCGAAGATGCGGTGGGTGTAGTCCCAGTAGTCGGCCAGGCTTTCGCCCTTGTAGGCAAACACCGGGGTGCCGGCGGCCACCAGGGCGGCAGCGGCGTGGTCTTGTGTGGAGAAGATGTTGCACGAGGCCCAGCGCACCTGGGCGCCCAGGGCCTGCAGGGTCTCGACCAGCACGCCGGTCTGGATGGTCATGTGCAGCGAACCGGTGATGCGGGCGCCCTTGAGTGGCTGCAGCTTGGCGTATTCCTCGCGGATGGCCATCAGGCCGGGCATTTCGGTTTCGGCAATCGAGAGTTCCTTGCGGCCCCAGGGGGCGAGGCTCAGGTCGGCGATTTCGTAGTCTTGGTTCTTGATCGGGGTCAGGACGGCGCTCATGGTTCACTCCAGAAGTTGAATGGTG
>JBIKTP010000032.1:0-10311 GCA_044348035.1 Burkholderiaceae bacterium | reverse complement strand
GAACGCCGAAAACGCTTCCCGGGCGGCCGGCTCGGTCAGCATGCGCGCGAACAGGGCGCCCTCCTCGGCCATCTGCCGGGCCACGGCCGGGGCCTGGCCCTGCTTCATCAGGCGCTTGGTCTCGATCAGCGAGCTGACCGGCTTGGCGGCCAGCTTGCGCGCCTGCACCTGCGCGATGCCGTTGGCTTCGGTGGGAGGCACGATGCGGTTGACCAGGCCGACCTCGAGCGCCGCTTCGGCCATGAAGGGCTCGCCCAGCAGCAGCGCCTCCGCCGCACGGTGGTACCCCATCATCTGCGGCACCAGCAGGCTGGAGGCGGCCTCTGGGCACAGGCCCAGGTTCACGAACGGCATCGAGAAAGCCGCGTTGTCACCCGCATACACCAGGTCGCAGTGGAACAGCATGGTCGTGCCCACGCCGACGGCCGGCCCGCACACGGCGGCCACCAGCGGCTTCGGGAAGGTGCTGATCGCGCGCAGGAACCGGAACACCGGCGACTCGCCGCCCGCCGGCGGGTTGTTCAGGAAGTCGCTGATGTCGTTGCCGGCGCTGAAGACGGTGGCATGGCCCTGCAGCACCACGGCGCGCACGGCGGCGTCCTGGGCCGCGCCCTCCAGCGCGTCTGCCATGGCGGCGTACATGGCCACCGTGATCGAGTTCTTCTTGTCGACCCGGTTCAGGGTCAGGGTCATCACGCCGGCTTCGGTATGGCTCAGGATGTCGGTCATGGTTGGTGGTGTTCCAGTGGTCGGTGTTGCACAAGAATATGGCGGTCGCGGTGGCGTGGCGTACCCGCCTCAGGCCCGCAGCGCGTCGCGTACGAAGTCCAGGCGGTCCTGGCCCCAGAACATATCGTCGCCGACGAAGAAGGTCGGCGCGCCGAAGATGCCGCGGTCCACGGCAGCCTGGGTGCGCTGGCGCAGGGTGTCCTTGACGACCGGATCGGCGGCCATCGCCTGCAGGGCCGCCGGGTCGAAACCGGCTGCGGCCAGCACGCGGGCCACCGTGTCGGCGTCGTTCATGTTGTGCTGCTCGACCCAGATCGCCCGGAACATCGCGTCGCGGTAAGCCGCCAGGCGCGGGTCGCCCGCCAGTTCCAGACCCACGTCGATGCGCATCAGCGTGATGGTGTTGATCGGAAACGACGGGTTCATCACCAGCGGCACCCCGTAACGCCGCGCGAAGCGGGACAGATCGGTGAACAGGTAGCTGCCCTTGAGCGGCACGCTGATCGGCGGCCGGTTGCCGGAGCTCTGGAACACGCCGCCCAGCAGCATCGAGCGCAGGACCACGGTGGCCCCGGTGTCGGCCGCCAGCTTCGGCAGCTGGGTGTAGGCCAGCCAGGCGGCCGGGCTGCCGAAATCGAAATAGAACTCCACCGTCTTGGTCGTCATCGCAGTCTCCGTTTCAGAATTTTTCCATCCAGGGACGCAGGTCCAGTTCATGCGTCCAGGCATCGCGCGGCTGGCGATGAAGCATCCAGTACTGGTCGGCGATGTGGTCGGGGTTCAGCACGCCGTCCTGGTCCTTCAGTGCATGCCGTTCGGGGAAATTGTCGCGTATGAAGGCGGTGTCGATCGCGCCGTCCACCACCACATGCGCCACATGGATGCCGCGCGGCCCGAGCTCGCGCGCCATGCTCTGGGCCAGCGCCCGCAATGCATGCTTGGCGCCAGCGAAAGCGGCAAACCCTGCCGAACCGCGCACCGAGGCGGTCGCCCCCGTGAACAGGATGGTGCCACGGTGCCCGTCGCGCTCGCGCGTCACCATGCGCCGTGCCACTTCACGGGCATTCAGGAACCCTGCCAGGCAGGCCATCTCCCAGATCTTGAAATAGCGCCGTGCGGTCTCGTCCAGGATGCTGCTGGGCGCGTTGGCGCCGATATTGAACACCAGGACCTCGATCTCGCCGATCGTGCGCTCGACATGCTCGATCAGGGCAACGACCTCGTCTTCCTTGCGTGCATCGCTGCCGAAACCGTGTGCCTGACCGCCATCTGCGCGGATCTGCGCCAGCAGCGGCTCCAGCTTGTCGGCCTGACGCCGCGTGACGCAGGCCACCAGCCCTTCGCGCGCGAAGCGGCGTGCCACCGCACCACCCGTCGCATCCCCGGCACCGATAACGAGCACCACGCGAGGGCGCGCTGCGGGTACGGTGGGTTCGGCATGCATGGGAAGGCCCTATTCCTTGTAGTAGACCACTTGCGTGCTGCTGGCCAGCGGGACCCCGCTGCGGTTCCACAGTTGGGCAGTCTGGTCGAAGAAGCCCCCATGGTAGAACTGTCCGCGCGCCTGGCCCAGCACGTAGTCCCTGCCGCAGTCACGCAACATGGCGGCGCCTGCATGGAAATAGACCGTCATCGACACGGTGCCGGCCGGCACCCGGAAGGCGCGGCGCAGGAACACCCGCGGATAGAACACATCGGCCAGCGCGGCCAGTGAACAGAAGTCCAGCGGCCGCTCGGGGTGGTCACGCATCCAGAAGCGCGACAGGCTGGCCTGGTCCGGCCCGCCGTCGTTCTCGGCGCCGTCCCAGTCCTTCGGGATGCCGCCCACCACCGGCCGCACCTCGTAGTGCTGCAACCATTCCAGCGGGATCATGCGCTCACCCGGTGGCAGGGTGGCGGGCCCGGGCACCTCGGGCATGGGCACGTCGCTGCCGCTCCAGGTGGACCGGCGCACGGCGGTCAGCACGGTCGCGGTGAGCACTGTCTCCGGGGCACCGCCCTGGGCACCCGCCTGCTGCAGTTCGACCATCCAGTGCTGGGTCGAGCGGTTGGTGCGCGCCGCACGGGCGCTGATGGTGAAAGGGCCTTCGGCCAGCCCGCTCGCAAAGTTGACCGTCAGCGACACCGGCTCGCCCAGCAGCGCCGGATGCTGCAGCACCGCATTGAGCATGGTGGCGGCAGAGATGCCGCCAAACGGGCCGACCGCATTCCAGTAGCTGCGCCCGCAATGGCCGGCGAAACGGTCCGCGCCCTGCGGTCGCAGCGCCATCGCCGCGTCGAACACATGCACGGCCATCAGGCTCAGACGCGTTCGAAGATGCCGGCTGCGCCCTGGCCCATGCCCACGCACATGGTCACCATGCCGTAGCGCAGTTGCTTGCGACGCAGTGCATGCACCACGGTGGCCGCGCGGATGGCACCGGTGGCGCCCAGCGGATGCCCCAGCGCGATCGCTCCGCCCATCGGGTTGACCTTGGCCGGGTCGAGGCCCAGCGTGTTCACGACGGCCAGCGACTGTGCGGCGAAGGCTTCGTTGAGCTCGAACCAGTCGATGTCGTCCTGGCGCAGTCCGGCGTAGCGCAGCGCTGCGGGTATCGCCTCGATCGGGCCAATGCCCATGATGTGCGGCGGCACACCCTTGCTGGCGAAACTCACGAAGCGGGCCAATGGCGTCAGACCGAACTGCTTCACGGCCTTTTCGCTGGCCAGGATGAGGGCGCCGGCGCCATCAGATGTCTGCGAACTGTTGCCCGCCGTCACCGAGCCGCGGGCGGCGAATACCGCCTTCAGGCGGGCCAGGCCCTCGAGCGATGTGTCGCTGCGGGCACCTTCGTCGAGCGCCACGGTGCGGGTGCTCACCTGCACCTCGCCGGTCTCCAGGTCGGGGGTGCGTTCGCTCACCTCCACCGGCGTCATCTCGGCGGCAAACTCACCCGCCTTCTGCGCGGCCAGCGCGCGCGCATGCGACTGCACTGCAAACGCATCCTGCGCGTCGCGCGAGACCTTCCACTGGTTGGCCACCTTCTCGGCGGTCAGCCCCATGCCGTAGGCGATGCCGATGTTCTCGTCGTTCGCGAACATGGCCGGAGACAGCGAGGGCGAGTTGCCCATCATGGGCACCATGCTCATGCTCTCGGTGCCGGCAGCCACCATGACGTCGGCCTCGCCGACGCGGATGCGGTCGGCTGCCATCTGGATGGCGCTCAGGCCCGAGGCGCAGAAGCGGTTGACCGTGATGCCGCCGACACTGGTGGGCAGGCCCGCCAGCACCGCACCGATGCGCGCCACGTTGAGGCCCTGGGGCCCCTCGGGGATGGCGCAGCCGCAGATCAGGTCCTCGATGGCCTGCGGGTCCAGCGTGGGCACCTGGGCCAGCGCGCCCTGCAGGGCGCGCACCAGCAGGTCGTCCGGGCGCATGTTGCGGAAGAAGCCGCGGTGCGAGCGCCCGATGGGCGTGCGCGTGGCAGCGACGATGTAGGCTTCCTGGATCTGTTTCATGGGGTTCCTCAGTTCCGCACCGGCTTGCCGGTGGCCATCATGCCCATGATGCGCTCCTGGGACTTGGGGTCGGTCACCAGCGCGCAGAAGGCCTTGCGTTCCAGCGCCATCAGGTATTCCTCGGTGACCAGCGTGCCGGCGTCGACATCACCACCACACACCACATGGGCGATCAGGCTGCCGATATGGAAGTCGTGCTGGCTGATGAAGCCGCCATCGCGCATGTTGACCAGCGAGCCCTTGATGGTGGCCAGTCCGTTGCGCCCGGCCACCGCGAACGGGCGGCGCGCCGGCGGGCGGTACCCCGAGGCGGCCATCGCGCGCGCCTGGGTGATCGCGACAGACAGCAGCTCGTCCTTGTGCGGCACGATCACATCGCTGTCTTGCAGGTAACCCAGCTGGCGCGACTCGATGGCGCTGGTGCCGACCTTGGCCATGGCCGCGGCAGTGAAGCCCTCGGTCAGGAAGGGCAGCAGGTCCTTGTTGGTGGAGCTCGCGGCATGCTCGGCGGCGCGCCGGGCGATGTAGGTCAGACCGCCGGCGCCCGGCACCAGGCCGACGCCAACTTCGACCAGGCCGACATAACTTTCCATGGCGGCGACACGGCGCGCGCTATAGACCGCCAGTTCGCAGCCGCCCCCCAGCGCCAGGCCGCGGATGGCGGACACCACCGGCACGCTGGCATAGCGCAGGCGCAGCATGGCCTGCTGCATCTCATGCTCGGCGCCATCGATGGCCGAGATGCCCGCGACCATGAAGGCCGGCAGCATGGCCTGCAGGTCGGCGCCGGCCGAGAACATCTCGTCGGGCGACCAGATCACCAGGCCTTCGAAATCCTTTTCGGCCAGCTCCACCGCCTGCACCAGGCCCTCGACCACGTCCGGGCTGATGGCATGCATCTTGGTCTTGATGCCGGCGATCAGCACCGCATCGTCCAGCGTCCACAGGCGGAGCGCATCGTCCTCGTGCAGGGTGCGGCCGGTGCCCTCCGCGGTCGGCGCGCCGCTGCCACGCACATCCTCGCGGAAATGCTGGCGGGCGTAGACGGGCAGGCTGCGCCGCGGGATGAAACGGCCAGCCGATGCGCTCCAGGAGCCCTCGGCGGTATGCACGCCACCGGCATCGGCCACCGGGCCGGAGAACACCCAGGACGGCAGCGGTGCGCTGCACAAGGCGCGCCCGGCGTCGATGTCTTCCTGCACCATGGCTGCCACTTCGCGCCAGCCGGCCTCCTGCCAGAGCTCGAACGGCCCCTGCTTCACACCGAAACCCCAGCGCATGGCCAGATCGACATCGCGGGCCGTTTCGGCCACGGTGTGCAGATGCACGGCGGCGTAATGGAACTGGTCGCGCAGGATCGCCCACAGGAAACGTGGCTCGGCGCCTTCTGCATTGCGCAGCAGGCGCAGACGCTCCAGCGACGGCTTCTTCAGCATGCGGCCGACCACCTCGTTGGCCTTCGCGCCACTGGGCACATAGTCCCCTGCCGCCGCATCGAAGCGCAAGATGTCGCGGCCGACCTTCTTGTAGAAACCGGCGCCGCTTTTCTGGCCCAGGTTCCCCATGCCGATCAGTTTCGCCAGCACCTCGGGCGTGGCGAAATTGCCGTAGAACGGGTCCCTTTCCAGGCTCAGGTTGTCCTGCAGGGTCTTGATCACGTGGGCCATGGTGTCGAGGCCCACCACATCGGCGGTGCGGAAGGTTCCGGAACTGGCCCGGCCCAGCTTCTTGCCGGTGAGATCGTCCACCACGTCGTAGGTCAGCCCGAAGTTCTCGACCTGCTTCATCGTGGCCAGCATGCCGGCAATACCGATGCGGTTGGCGATGAAGTTGGGCGTGTCGTGCGCGCGCACCACGCCCTTGCCCAGACCACTGGTCACGAAGGCTTCCAGGTCGTCGAGCACCGCAGCATCGGTGGAGGGGGTGTTGATCAGTTCCACCAGCTGCATGTAGCGCGGCGGGTTGAAGAAGTGGATGCCGCAAAAGCGCGGCTTGATCGCGTCCGGCAGGGCCTCACTGAGTTTCGTGATCGACAGGCCCGACGTATTGGAGGCGACGATCGTATGCGGCGCCAGGAACGGCGCCACCTTGCGGTAGAGGTCAAGCTTCCAGTCCATGCGCTCGGCAATGGCCTCGATCACCAGATCGCACCCGCGCAGTTGCTCCAGGTGCTCCTCGTAGTTGGCCTGGCGGATCAACGCGGCGTCCTGCGGCACACCGAGCGGTGCGGGCTTGAGCTTCTTGAGGCCTTCGACTGCGCGGCTGACGATGCCGTTCTTTGGCCCCTCCTTGGCGGGCAGATCGAACAGCAGCACCGGCACGCCGACATTGACCAGGTGGGCGGCGATCTGCGCGCCCATCACCCCTGCGCCGAGGATGGCGACTTGCTTGACTGAGAACTTGGACATGGCTTTTCGGGTGGGTCGGGTTTACGGTGTGCGCACCCAGGTCTGCGTGCGGCCGAAGGGGCCGATCGAGCCGCGCACCTCGAGCTTCCTGCCGCCTTCGATGGGCGTCATCTTCAGGGTGTAGGACTTGCCGTTCTCGGGGTCCATGATCTTGCCGTCTTCCCAGACGTCCTTGCCATCGGCCTTCTTGGCACCGCGGATGATCTCCAGGCCCAGCATGGGCTTGCCCTTGCGGTCGTCGGTGCACTCGTCGCAGACGGCGTCCTGCTTCGCCTCCTTGCGCAGCAGCTTGGTGACCTTGCCGGTCAGCACGCCGCCGGCCTCGGTGATCTGTACCTCGGACTTGAGCTCCTTGGTCTTTTCATCCGTCGTATGCCAGGTGCCGACAGGTGTCATCTGGGCCAGTGTGGCAGTGGCACTGCAGAACGCGAGGGCGGCGATGGTGAGGGACTTGCGCATGGTGTGTCTCCGAGGGTGATGGACGAATCGGGGGGCGGCGGGCAGCTCAGGCGAGCACGGCCTCGGTATCCATGAGGACCTTGGCACCGGCGTGTGCCGTCATCATCAGCGAGGCGGTCTCGGGGAACAGCCGCGCGAAATAGAAGCGCGCGGTCTGCAGCTTGGCCTGGTAGAACGGGTCGGTGTTGCCGGCGGCGATCTCGCGCAGGGCCACCTGCGCCATGCGGGCCCAGAAGTAGCCGAACACCAGGTGGCCGGCCACGCGCAGGTAATCCACCGCCGCCGCGCCCACCTCGTCGGGATTCTGGAACCCCTTGAAGCCGATCTCGGTGGTGAGCTTGGTCATCTTGTCGCCCAGGTAGGCAATCGGATTGATGAACTCGGCCATCTTCTCGTTGACGCCCTCCTCCTCCACCAGTGCGGCGATCAGCCGGCCGAACTTCTTGAGGGTGGCGCCGTTGTTGCCCAGGATCTTGCGGCCCAGCAGGTCCAGGCTCTGGATGGTGTTGGTGCCCTCGTAGATCATGTTGATGCGGGCATCTCGCACGAACTGCTCCATGCCCCATTCCTTGATGTAGCCGTGGCCGCCAAACACCTGCTGGCAGCCCGAGGTGGCCAGCCAGCCGTTGTCGGTCAGGAAGGCCTTCACGATCGGGGTCAGCAGCGAGAGCATCTCGCCGCTGTCCTTGCGCACCTTCTCGTCGGGGTGGTGGTGCTCCTTCTCGAGCAGCACCGAGCAGAACATGGCCAGGGCGCGGCCGCCTTCGGCATAGGCGCGGGCGGTCAGCAGCATCTTGCGTACATCCGGGTGCACGATGATCGGGTCGGCCGGCTTGTCCTTGGCCTTGGTGCCCGACAGCGAGCGCATCTGCAGGCGGTCCTTCGCGTAGGCCAGCGCATTCTGGTAGGCCACCTCGGTCAGCCCCAGCGACTGGTTGCCCACGCCCAGGCGCGCCGCATTCATCATCACGAACATCGCGTTCATGCCCTTGTTGGGCTGGCCGACCATGGTGCCCACGGCGCCTTCCAGCTCGATCTGGCAGGTGGCGCTGCCGTTGATGCCCATCTTGTGCTCCAGACGGCTGCAGAGGATGCCGTTGCGCGCACCCAGGCTGCCGTCGGCCTGCACATGGAACTTCGGGACAACGAACAGGCTGACGCCCTTGATGCCGGGCGGCCCGTCGGTGAGGCGGGCCAACACCAGGTGGATGATGTTGCCGGCCAGGTCATGCTCGCCGGCACTGATGAAGATCTTGCTGCCGGTAATGCGGTAGGTGCCGTCGGGCTGGGCTTCGGCGCGGGTGCGCATCAGGCCGAGGTCGGTGCCGCAGTGCGGCTCGGTCAGGCACATGGTGCCGGTCCACTCGCCGCTGGTCATCTTGTGCAGGTAGGTCTGCTTCTGGGCGTCGGTGCCATGGGCCAGCAGCGCGGCATAGGCGCCGTGCGTCAGGCCGGGGTACATGGTCCAGGCCTGGTTGGTGGAATTGAGCATCTCGTACATGCACTGGTTCACGACGAGAGGCAGGCCCTGGCCGCCAAAGGCGGGGTCGCAGCTCAGTGCGGGCCAGCCGCCGGCGACGAACTGCGCGTAAGCCTCCTTGAAGCCCTTGGGCGTGGTCACCGCATGGGTCGCGGTATCCAGCCGGCAACCCTCGGTGTCTCCACTGATGTTGATCGGCAGGGCCACCTGGGCGGCGAACTTGCCCGCCTCTTCCAGCACCGCGTCGATGGTGGCGGCATCGATGTCGACATGGCGGGGCATCGCCTGAAAGTCATCGGTGACCTTGAGGACTTCGTGCATCACGAACTGCATGTCGCGCAGCGGCGGGGTGTAGGTTGGCATGCGATGGACTCCTGGAAGATGGAATGTTCAGGCGGCAGCGGTGTGCGCAGCGGCCCCGTAGCGGGAAAGGATGTGGGTGAAACCGGTGTTGGCACGCGCGACCGACCCCGGGTTGTTCAGGAAGCGGGCTTCATAGTGCAAGGCCAGGATCAGGCCGTGGATCTCGAACGCCATCTGTTCGGCATCCGAGCCCGGACTCAGGTGGCCCTCTTCCCGGGCCTGCATGACCGCGCGGTGCATGGCGGCGAGCCATGTCTTGACCGACGTCGAGAGGGCGTCACGCACCGGCCCGGGCCGGTCGTCGAACTCCACGGCACCGCTGATGAAGATGCAGCCTGACTGGATCTCGACCGCCACACGTTTCATCCAGTTGGCAAACAGCGCCTCCACCCGCGGCAGTCCACGAGGCAGTGCCAGGGCTGGGTAGAACACCTCCTGCTCGAACTGGTGGAAGTATTCATGCACCACCGAGATCTGGAGGTCTTCGCGGGAGCCGAAATGGGCGAACACGCCGGACTTGCTCATGTGCATGAGCTCCGCCAGCGCGCCGATGCTCAGGCCCTCCAGGCCCACCTGGGTGGCCAGGCGCAGGGCCGCATCGATGATGGCCGCCTTGGTCTGCTGGCCCTTGTGCGAGACACGCCCCTCGCCGGCTGCCGCGCGCTGGCTGTCGGCGTCAGCGGACGGGTCAGGCTTTCTGGGCAGGTGGGTGACGGACATGCAGGGCAGATAAGAACGAACGGTCGTGCTATTTTGCACGAAGTCCGCGCCAGGGGTTTTCTGCTCACCGCTTCTAGGCAATGGCGCCTAGGGAAACTTCGGGTTTACCCTAGGGCTACCAAGGTCTGTGCTGGCCGTCGGCAGGCACAGACGATGCAGAACATCAGAGCTTGAACGGCACGACCAGCTGGCGCTGCTCGCCCAGGCCTTCGATGCCCAGGGTCATGACGTCACCCTTGCGGAGGTAGGTGGGCGGCTTCATGCCCATGCCCACGCCCGGAGGGGTGCCGGTGGTGATGATGTCGCCGGGCATCAGGGTCATGAACTGGCTGACGTAGCTCACCAGCTTGGCCACGCCGAAGATCATGGTCCTGGTGCTGCCGGTCTGGCGGCGCTGGCCATTCACGTCCAGCCACATGGAGAGTTTCTGCACATTGGCGATCTCGTCGCGGGTGACAAGCCAGGGGCCGATCGGGCCGAAGGTGTCGCACCCCTTGCCCTTGTCCCACTGCGGGCCGCGCTCGGTCTGGAATTCGCGCTCGCTCACGTCGTTGATGGTGCAGTAACCGGCCACATGGTCCAGGGCGGCCTTCTGCGACACATAACGCGCGCGGGTACCGATCACCACGCCGAGTTCGACTTCCCAGTCGGTCT
>JBIKTP010000031.1:0-10317 GCA_044348035.1 Burkholderiaceae bacterium | reverse complement strand
GCCGCATTCTCGGGGCACAAGCTGTACGCGCCCAAGGGCATCGGCCTGCTGTACGTGGCCGCCCGCGCGCCCTTCACGCCCCTGATGGTCGGCGGCGGACAGGAAAGTGCCCTGCGTTCAGGCACGGAAAACATGGCTGGAATAGCGGCCCTGGGGGCCGTACTGCGCGCGCTGGAGGACGGCCGCACCTTTCAGGAACCGGCGGCCCTGCTGCGCATGCGTGACGCGCTGGCGAACAGCCTGAGGGACGCCTTCCCCGGAGTGATATTCAACACGCCGCTGGACCATGCTCTGCCAACCACCCTCAACTTCTCTGTGCCCGGCCGCTCCAGCAAGGAGCTGATGGATGTCCTCGACGCGGGCGGGATCCGGGTCAGCGCGGGCAGCGCCTGTTCCGCAGCCAAGGCCGCTCCAAGCCATGTGCTGCTGGCCATGGGACTGCCCGAGGAGCGGGCCGCGTCCGCCATCCGAATGTCCTTCGGTCCGGCCAGCGATGAAGCGTGGATCGCGCGGGCCTGTGCGCGGATCCGCCATTGCGGCGAGGCACTGCTACAGGCGCAGCGGCACCCGGCGCAGGCGGCAGCCGCCGATGGCGCAGCCCTGGAAACAGCCACCCGGGACATGCAGGGTGACGCCGCCGAAATCGGCCCGCAACAGGAGGTGCACGACATGCGGCAGTTCCTGGCGCAACACCCCGACGCAGAGTTGATCGACGTGCGCGAGGTCGGCGAGCGGCTCGCCGGCGGCGGTCTGCAGCTGTGCGGGCGGGCCACGCAGCACGCGGCCCTGAGTGCGCTTGAGCAGCATTGCGGACCCTGGTTGTCCCGCAAGGACGCGCCACTGGTGTTCGTCTGCCGCAGCGGCGCGCGCAGCGCGCGGGCCGCTGCCCTGCTGCGCCGCCTGGGACATCCGAACGCCTGGCACCTGCCCGGTGGCCTGGCGCTTCAGCAGCCTCAGGCGGAGTAGTCGATGGCCAGGCTGTAGGCCGGGTCCTTGTGCCAGGCCCAGTAGGTCTGCACCAGTTGACGGGTGATGGCTCCGGGCCGGCCATCTCCGATGACGCGGTCGTCCACCCTGGTCACCGGCAGCACGCCCCCTCCGGAGGTCGACAGAAAGACCTCCTGCGCGCCGCGCAAGGCATCGGCTGGTACCGCCCGGATCTCGACCGGCAGGTCCAGCGCGCGGGCCATCTCGATGACGGTACGCCGGGAGACTCCCTCCAGCATGCCCTCACCGGGGGTCACCACAGCGCCGTCGATGACGCCGAACACATTGAATCCCGGCCCCTCCACGACATTTCCCTCGCCGTCGACAAGCAGCACGCTGTCGGCACCGGCGTCAAGGGCTCCGAGAAGGCCCATGGTCAGATCGTTCCAGTGGTAATTCTTGGCCGTAGGGTCCACCGACCGAGGTGAGATCCGCTGGACGTCGCTGATCATCACATGCATTCCGTGCTCCCGCTGCTGCGCGTTGGCCAGCCACACATACGGCACGGCAAACGCGTGGAACTGATTGACGGCGAGACGCGGGTCCCGCGAACCCCATGGCGGCTTGCCACGGGTGCAGATCATCTCGACATACGAGGCACGCAGGCCACTCATCCGCACACACTGCGAAAGGATGGCGGTGATCTGGTCACGGTCCAGCCCCGGGTCGAGGCGCCAGCGTGCGCAGCTTCGCAGGAAGCGGTCCAGGTGGACGTCCAGGCGGAAATAGGCGCCATCCCAGACGGTCACCACATCGTAGGTGGCGTCGGAACGCAGAAAACCCCAGTCGGTGATCGGGATTGCGGCCTCGGCGATCGGCAGAAACTTGCCGCCCACGAATGCAACGCCGTCTGCGTATGCGGGTTCAGAGGCCATGGAGAAACTCCTGAAAAGAAAGCGGAAATTATCGCCTTGCAGGACAAGCGCTCGAAGCGACGGTGCAAATTGCAGAAAAGCGTGAAAAGTGCCTTTTACATGTCATATGGCTTCCCTAGACTCCCCCCCACGGTCACAGATGCACCCATCGCCACCGAGCAAGGACTTCATACCATGCGTCCCTACACCACCGAATTGCACGCGCCCGGCGGCGCCTCGCACGGACTGCCGAAAACCGCCCTGCTCACGACAGCAGCGCTTCTGGTGACCATCTGGCTGTGTGCCTGGTGGTTCGATATCAATCAGGCTGTCGCCTTCGCCGTATCCCTGGTCATCCTGGTCATCGGGCTGATGGCCCACTTCATCGGGCGGGCGCTGGCGGGGCGCCGGCAGGAGCAGCTGCTGCAGGCACGGCGCATGCCCGCGACCGGAGCTGGCGCGGAGCAGGCCCGAAGGTTCGACGATGTCGATGAACTCCCGCTGTCCGGCCAGTTCTCCGCCCGCCTCAACGGCAAACGCTGGTCCCTCGATGTGTTCGAGGCCATAGATGCGCAGCGCTTCGCTGCCGTCTGCGAAACCTGGTTCTCCTGGGCCGGGTTCGACACCCGCTCCGAAGCCCACCGCAACGACAACGGCGTCGATATCTGGCTGCATGCTGCCAAGGTTCCGGGCCCGGTCGCTGTCGTTCGCTGCAAGCACTGGCTGGACAAGCCTGTGGACGCCCAGGAAATGAAGGAGTTCGTGGGGGTGATGTCCACAATGCAGTCGGTGCACGGCACCTACACGACCACCTCCACCTACACCCCGGAAGCGCTGCAACTCGCACGGGAACACGGCATCGACGCGGTCGACGGGCGCGGGCTCCTGCGTCGCATCCAGACACGCACCCGCCAGCGCCAGCAGGCTCTGCTGGCAGTGGCGTTCAGCGGCCCCCACTGAACGTCCGGACGGCCGCGGCACGCAGCGGCCGTCGCGCGCCATGCGCTAGGATGCGGGCGGAAACATCCACGACCCCGCCAGCACCCACGGAGCAGCCCATGGCCATCAGTGTATCGATCGATCTCGGTTACGAATTCGCCGTCAAGGCCCCCGCGAGCGAAGTGTTCGCCGTGCTTTCGGACGTGCCGGCTTCTGCCAGCCACTTTCCCAAGGTCGACAAGCTGGTGGACCTGGGCGGAAACGTGTACCGCTGGGAAATGGAGAAGATCGGCGTGGCACAGATCAAGCTGCAGACGGTCTACGCCTGCAAGTACGTCTCGAACAAGACCAAGGGCAGTGTCATCTGGACACCGGTTGTCGGCGAGGGGAATGCCCAGGTCTCCGGCAGCTGGAAGATCACCGACAGGAAGAAGTCCACCCATCTGGTGCTGGCGATCCAGGGCGAGCTCTCGCTGCCGCTGCCCGGCATGATGAAGATGGTCGTGACGCCGGTGGTCGAAGGCGAATTCGAGAAGATGGTCGAGCAATACATCGACAACCTCACGGCGCATTTCGGCGGTGAGGTGTGATCCGGCGGCCCACCGGGCGCAGGCGCTAGAGCTTGCGCTTGAGCCGGATCTGTTCGACCCGAACGCCCTGGAATGTCGCCGTGCGGGCCGACGCCATCACCCGCTTGAAGCCGGCGAGCTCCAGAAAGCGCATGGCACGATCGGCCCCCAGCTCCGACCACACAGACACCTCGGTACAGCCTTCCTCCAGCAGCCCGTCCCGGGCCGCATCCCACAAGGCCAGGCCCACGCCCTGGCCCCAATGCGACGGCAGCACCTGCAAGGTCCACAGCTCTCCGAGGGTGGGCGGAGTTCCGGGGTCCCGGCAGCGGTCGAAACCCACGACACCCACCGCAGCATCTCCTTCGCAAGCCACCAGCAACTGCGGCTCGGCGTAGTCGACGGCGTCGCGCCAGAAGTCCTCCTGCCGCTCGGGTGCGGGCGCGCCCGCCATGGCGCCCGGTGGCGCCAGGAGGCTGGCACCTCGGCTTGCGCTGACATGGATGTCAATGATGGAACGAGGGTCCTGGCGGGAAGCCGGTCGGATGGAAAAGCGGGTCATGGGGATGGTAGGCCTGCAACGTAGGAAATGGACGTCATTGTCGCCGTGCGCCGTGCTGCATCTTGAGTCCGGTGCGCGCTGCGGACATAATCACATCCCGACACCCCGCACTCAGCCCCTCGAACCCGCACTCCCTGCTTCCACCATGACCCTCACCAAACCGCTTCTTGCCGCCTTGTCGGCACTGATCCTGGGCGGCTGTTCGTCCCTACCCGGCGCCGGCCCGGAGGTCGACAAGACCTACCGTCTGACCATCCTGCACACCAACGCCCACCATGGCCGTTTCTGGAGGAACAGCAACGGTGAGGGTGGCATGGCGGCACGCAAGACCCTGATCGACCGCATCCGTGCCGAGGTCAAGGAATCCGGGGGGCACGTGCTCCTTCTGGACGCCGGTGATGTCAACACCGGAGTCCCCGAGTCCGACCTGCAGGATGCGGTGCCCGACTTCCGCGGCATGAACCTGATGGGCTACAACGCGATGGCCGTCGGAAACCATGAGTTCGACAAGCCGCTGAGCGTTCTGCGCATGCAGCGGGAGCTCGCCAAGTTCCCGCTGATTTCCGCCAATGTCTACGAGAATGGCAAGCGGATGTTCGACCCCTACGTCGTCTTCAACCTGGGTGGCCTGCGCGTCGGTGTGATGGGTCTGACCACTTCAGACACGCCCAAGTTGGTAAGCCCGGACATTGTCAAGGGTCTCGAGTTTCGCAGCGTGATCGAAGAAGCATCGAAGGTGGTGCCCGAATTGCGCGCCAAGGCTGACGTGATCATTGCTGCCAGCCATGCTGGCTACTACCAGGATGGCAACAGCGGCACGCAGTCGTCCGGCGATGTCGAGATCGCCCGCGCGGTCAAAGGTATCGACGCGGTGGTTGGAGGGCACTCTCACGACCCTGTTTGCATGAAGTCGGACAATGTGATCGACAGGGCGTACGTTCCGGGTTCGGAGTGCCGGCCGGACCGCCAAAATGGTGCCTGGATCATGCAGGCCCACGAATGGGGAAAATACCTTGGACGCGCGGATTTTGCCTATCGCAATGGTGTTTTCACCTTGCTCAAGTATGAGTTGTTGCCCATCAATCTGAAGCGCTCGGTGCGTGCGGCCGATGGCAAGACCAGCCTTGTCAACTACACAGCAGAGATCCCGGAAGACAAGGAAATGCTGGATCTGCTGAAGCCGTTCCAAGAATTCGGCGAGCAGAAGCTCAACGTGGAAATCGGTTCGGTAGACGGCCGCCTCGAGGGTGATCGTGGTGTGGTGCGCGCTCGACCTGCGTCGATGGGCATCCTGATCGGGCGTGCCCTGATGGACAAGACCAAGGCTGACTTTGCAGTGGTCAATTCCGGCGGCGTACGCGACTCGCTTGCGGCTGGCAAACTGACCTACAAGGACGTGCTCAAGGTGCAACCCTTCGGCAACACGACTGTCACCGTCGACCTCACCGGCACGGAAGTCATGGCCTACCTGAACGCAGCTGCCAAGATGAGTGTCGGTTCCGGTGCTTTCCCTCAGTTTGCAGGTGTCAACCTGGTCATCACCGGCGGGGTCGTCACCAGTGCCAGCATCAAGGGCGCCCCGGTGGACCCGGCCAGGACCTACCGCATGGTCATCAACAATTTCATGGCCGCCGGTGGTGACGGGTATCCACGCCTGACCGGCCACAGGAGCTTCGTCGATACCGGCTTCGTCGATGCGGACCTGCTGCGTGCCTACATCAGCGCCAACAGCCCGCTCAAGGCTGCCGATTACGCGCCGGGCGATGCCGTCGTGCGCCGCTGAACCATCATCCACAGTCACAAACGCCCCCATTGATCCGATCCGGAGAACCCCATGGCCAAAGGTCAACAAAAGAGCAACAAGGAAGCCAAGAAGCCCAAGAAGGACACGGCGCCACCGAAGCCGGTGTCTGCTGACGCCGTGCGCCCCACCATCACCACGGTGGTGCCGGTACGCGGCAAACTCAAGAAGTAGGCTGGGGCATGTGCGCCAGCCGCATGGTGGCCGGCATGCCTTTGCCGTCACCAGCGTCCAGGGCCGGGTGACGCCATGGGGAAATGGCCCCAGCGCCGCCGGCCCGGACAAAATATCCGCAATGTCTCCGCGCTGGTCAGCGCAGACAACTCCTTGCCGGACGTGATGGCGCAGGGTTATGCCCTGCCCCAGATGATCGAGGACCTGCGCAAGTACCAGGCCGAACTGGAAATCCAGAACAAGGCCCTGCGCTTCAGCCAGCGGGCTGCAGAAGGAGCCTCCGAGCGCTTCCTGACGCTGTTCTCGAGTGTTCCGCTGGCCCTGATGGTGGTGGACGAGCACGGTCTGGTGCTGGAAAGCAACGCCATGGCCTTGCGCCTGTTCAGGCCGCAAGAGACCGACCCACCGCTGAACTTCCTTTTGCCGCTGGTCAGCGACGCCCACTCGCAGCGGGTCGCAGAGGCCTTCACGAGTGCCAAGGACACCGGCACCAGCGAGTCCAGCGAGGTCATCTTTCTGGCGGGTTCGAGTGGCACCTTCGCCGGTGATCTGCACATTGCCCGCATCGACAATCCGCAGGATGACCTGGCGAACTTCATCTGCGCCATCATCGACCAGGGGCCGCTGCTGGCAGAACGCCGCGCGCTGCAGGAAAGCGCTGCCGCGTTGCGCCGGCGCAATGAAGAACTGCACCTGAGCGAAAACCGGCTTGCCGCCATCATCAACTCCTCGCTGGATGCCATCATCTGCGTCGATGCAGGGCGCCATATCACGATCTTCAACCCGGCCGCCTCAGCACTGTTCCAGTGCCCCTCCGCGCAGGCGCTTGGCAGTCCGCTGGAGCGCTTCCTGCCCGACGCCGTGCAGACGCTGGCATACAACCAGTTGTCCACGCACGCGCAGCTGGGCGAGATGGAGGGCCGCACCAGCAGCGGCAAACCTCTTGCGGTCGAGGTCAGCGTCTCCTTCGAGCACCGCCTCGACGGAGACATCATCACCGTGTTTGCCCGCGACCTGACCGCACGCAAGAAGATCGAGACCCAGCGCAATGTCCTGGAGTCCCAGTTGCGCGAATCCCAGAAGATGCAGGCCGTGGGAACCATGGCTGGCGGTATCGCGCACGACTTCAACAACATCCTGGGGGCGATCCTTGGCAATGTCGAGCTTGCCAAGCAGGACGCCAGCGAAAATCCGCTCGCGCTCACCAGCCTGCTCGAGATCGAGAAGGCCGGCCGGCGGGCACGGGACCTGGTCCGACAGATCCTGACATTCAGCCGCAACGAAACCCCCAAACGCAATGCCATCCACCTGGGCGAAGTGGTGCATGAAACCGCCCGCCTGCTCAAGGTCACGCTGCCGCCGTCGATAGAGCTCCAGGTCCGTATCGACCAGCACGTCCCGGCCGTCATGGCAGATGCCACCCAGGTCGAGCAGGCGCTGCTCAATCTGTGCACCAACGCGATGCATGCGATCGGCAGCGACAAGGGACTCATCACCGTCAAGCTGGGAAGCACCTATTCCCAATCCCTGAAGGAGGAGCGGCGCGGCATCTCGCGCGGGCACCACGTGACGCTGTCGGTGCGTGATACCGGCACAGGCATCGACCCCGAGACCATGGAACGCATCTTCGAACCCTTCTTCACCACCAAGCCGGTGGGGCAGGGAACCGGCCTGGGCCTGGCGGTGGTGCATGGCATCATGCGCACGCACCAGGGCTCGGTGGGCGTCAAGAGCACGCCAGGCCACGGAAGCATCTTCACGCTGTATTTCCCACCGGTGGCTGCAACGACCCCGGTTGCCGCCTCGCAACTCGAGATTCCGTTTGCCAGCATGGTCCAGGGGCTGGGCAAACACGTGATGTATGTCGACGACGACGAGGCCCTGGTGTTCCTGGTCGAACGCGTGCTCACCCGCAAGGGCTTCAAGGTGAGTTCCTTCACGGACCCACGCAAGGCCTCCGAGGCGTTGCGCGCACGCCCTCAGGATTTCGACCTGCTGGTGACCGACTACAACATGCCGGGCTTTTGCGGCGTCGACCTGCTGCGCGAGGCGCGCCTGGTCCGGCCCGATCTGCCGGTCGCGCTGGCATCGGGTTATGTCACGGCAGAGATCGAACAGCATGCTTTCGCGGAAGGGGTGGGAGCGCTGATCCACAAGCCCAACGATGTCGAGGAGCTTTGCGACATCGTGCAGCAGCTGGTGCACGGCAAGAGTGCCGCAACCCACTGAACCGGCGCTGCTGCATGCCGATGACGGCCTGCTGGTCATCGACAAGCCCGCCGGACTGCTTTCCGTGCCGGGTCGCGGCCCCGACAAGCAGGACTGCCTGAGCACACGCATCCGGTCACGGTTCAGCGACGCGCTGGTCGTCCATCGCCTGGACATGGCCACCTCCGGGCTGATGGTGATGGCGCGGGGGCCCACCGCACAACAGCGGCTGAACCAGGCCTTCGCGCAACGGCGGGTCCACAAGCGCTACCAGGCCATCGTCCAGGGTGAACCGGCCACCGGTATGGCCGACGGCGCCTGGGCCAGCATCGACCTTCCCATCCTGCTGGATTGGCCGCAGCGGCCGCGACGCACCATTTCGGTCGACGCGGGCAAGCCGAGCACGACGCGCTGGCGCGTGCTGGGCCAGGAGGGCGCCGGGCGCACGCGGGTGGAACTCGAGCCGGTGACCGGGCGCTCGCACCAGTTGCGGGTGCACATGCTGGCGATCGGCCATCCGATCCTCGGAGATGCCCTGTACTGCCGGGACGATTCCCAGGCCGCCGCACCGCGCCTGCTGCTGCACGCGACCCGCATCGCGCTGGACCACCCCTTGACGGGAACAACGATGGCGTTCGACAGCCCGCCGTCGTTCCATCTGGCTCCCTAAAATGGGGCTTTCAAACCAGTCCGAACCATCCGCCACGCCGCTGCCTCACGCCCCCGGCCCCGGCTCCGCCCAGGCGCGCAGTACCCATTCTTTTCCATCGACCACCCAAGGAACCCGCCATGAACCGTGAAATTGTTGTTGTCAGCGCCGTGCGAACCGCCATCGGCACCTTCGGAGGCTCCCTCAAGGACGTCAGCCCGACCGATCTCGGCGCCCAGGTCGTGCGCGAATCCCTCCACCGCGTGAACGTCTCCGGCGCAGACGTCGGCCATGTGGTGTTCGGCCATGTGGTGAATACCGAGCCCAGGGACATGTACCTGTCCCGCGTGGCGGCCATCAACGGCGGCTGCAGCGAGGGCACTCCGGCCTTCAACGTCAACCGGCTGTGCGGCTCCGGGCTGCAGGCGATCGTCTCCGCAGCCCAGGCCATCGCGCTGGGTGACTGCGACATCGCCATCGGTGGTGGCGCAGAGAGCATGAGCCGCGCGCCCTACGCCAGTCTGAACACGCGCTGGGGTGCCCGCATGGGCGACACGAAGATGGTCGACATGATGGTCGGCGCCCTGCACGACCCCTTCCACACCATCCACATGGGGATCACGGCCGAGAACATCGCTGCCAAGTGGGGCATCACCCGCCAGGACCAGGACCAGCTGGCCCTGGAGAGCCACAACCGCGCCGAACGCGCCACCAAGGCCGGGTATTTCAAGGGCCAGATCACTCCGGTGCTGCTCAAGACCCGCAAAGGCGAGGTGGCCTTCGACACCGATGAACATTTCCGTCCGAACTGCTCGCTGGAGGACATGGCCAAGCTCAAGCCGGCCTTCCTGAAGGACAACGGCACCGTGACCGCCGGCAACGCGTCCGGCCTGAACGATGCCGGTGCTGCGGTGGTGCTCATGGACAGCGCCACCGCCAAGGCCCGCGGCCTGCAACCCCTCGCGCGCCTGGTGGGGTATGCCCATGCGGGCGTGGACCCGAAGTACATGGGTATCGGCCCGGTGCCGGCCTCCCAGAGGGCGCTCAAGAATGCTGGTCTGACCGTCAACGACCTCGACGTGATCGAGGCCAACGAGGCCTTCGCGGCCCAGGCCTGCGCCGTGACGCGGGACCTCGGCCTCGACCCGGCCAAGGTCAACCCGAACGGATCCGGCATCTCCCTGGGGCACCCGATCGGCGCCACCGGGGCGCTCATCACGGTCAAGGCCCTGCACGAGCTCCAGCGCATCCAGGGCCGTTATGCGCTGGTCACGATGTGCATCGGTGGTGGGCAGGGTATCGCGGCCATCTTCGAACGTACGTCCTGACCACCCAGCGCTCCATAATGGCGCGATGACCGCGCGCAAACACTGGAGCCTGGGCGCCAAGCTGGCACTGGTGGCCACACCGTTCCTGCTGCTGGCGCTGTTGTCCATCGCGATGACGCTGTGGGTGTCATGGCAGCTCGAAGGCGGCGCAGCGGCTGTCAACGAGGCCGGGCGCATGCGCATGCAGGCGTACCGCATGGCCTTGTCGGTCGGAACGCAGCAGCACCAGCGCCTGCCGGAGCAGGT
>JBIKTP010000030.1:0-10358 GCA_044348035.1 Burkholderiaceae bacterium | reverse complement strand
GTCCAGGGTGCCCGCATCGAAGCCCAGCACATCCAGGCTCAGGCCGGTCACCGTGTCGGCGAGGCGCTGCTTGTCCAGGATCCGCAGCACGGCATCCTCGCCATGGATGCTGGGCATCACCGACACACGGATGTCGATCTCGCGGCCCGATGCGGCGATCTTGAAGCGGCCGTCCTGCGGGACGCGCCGCTCGGCGATGTCGAGCTCGGCCATCACCTTGATGCGCGAGATCACCTGCTCGGCATTCTCGATTCCCTGGGTTCCGCCAACCCGGGACAACACGCCATCGATGCGGTACTTGATGTAGATACCCGAAGGCAGCGACTCCAGGTGGATGTCGCTCGCCCCGGCCCGCAGTGCGTCGAACAGGGTGGAGTTCACCAGGCGCACCACCGGGCTGCTGTCTTCGCTGATGCTGCGGATCGAGATGTCCTCGGCGCTGCTGTCGGAGGCGACCGACTGGGTCATCGAAACGATGCTGTCCATCGCGCGAAGGCTGACTTCGTGCCGCGCCAGGTAGTCCGCAATCTCGCTGCGCAACGCGAGCCGAACTTCCAGGGCCCGCGCAACCCGATGGCCCACCCAGTCCCGCAGGGCCATGTCGAAGGGGTCGGCCACCACCAGCAGACAGGCCTGCGCGCCATCGTGAAAAAGGACGCAGCCGCGCTTGGCGGCGTCGGCGTAGGAAAGCATGTCGAACGCAGGATCCAGCGCGCCCATGCCGGTCAGGTCGATGGCACGCAGATGCACCGTGGCTGCCAGCCGTGCAACGAACGCCGCAGGCTCCAGGCCACAGGCGTCCTGCAGGGCGTCAGGCAGCGGCCGCTGCTGCGTGGCAGCGGCGGCACGCGCGGCGTCGACTTCGCCTGGCGAGAACGCGCGAACCGGCATGGGGACAGGGGCGACCAGGCTCATTGCACGCTCTCCGCCAGCTGGAAGATCGGCAGATACATCAGCACCACGATGCCGCCGATCAGCAGGCCCATCAGCAACATCAGCACCGGGCCGATCAGGCGCGTCGCCCAATCTGCCCAGCGCGCCATCTCCTCGTCGTGAAAGACGGCGACGCGCTCCATCATCTCGCCGATGTTGCCGGCGCGCTCGCCCACCCGTAGCATCCGGTTGGCAACCGCCGTGGTCAGACCGGAGCGCTCCAGCGCATCGGACAAGGCCTGGCCCTCGCTGACCATGCGCCTGGCGGCCAGCAGGCGCGCCTGCAACGTGACGGAAAGCAGGCCGGTCACCATGTCGAGCGCCGGCACGATGGCGATGCCCCCCCGCGACAACATGCCCAAGGTGCGGTACAGGCGCGCCAGCTGGTAGACGCGCATGCGCTCGCCCACCGCAGGCAGGCGCCACACCAGGCGCCCGAGCACCCGCGACAAGGCCCTGGCGCCGCCTTGCAGGAGCACGATCGCCACCATTGCCAAAACGCCAGCCATCACGGGCCAGTAGTGCTCCAGCGCATTGCCCCACACCACCAGCACACGCGACATCCAGGGAAGCTCGCTGCCCATGTCCTCGTAGATATGCGAGAAGCGCGGAACCACATAGGCCATCAGGAACACGATCACCAGGCTGCTCACCGCGATCAGCAACACCGGGTAGATCGCGGCACTGACGAGCCGCCCGCGCAACACATCGAGCTGGGTGGCGTATGCCACATACCGTCCCAGCGCCTCGCCCAGGCTGCTGGTGCGTTCGCTGGCCCGCACCGTGGCGACATACAGCGCGGGAAAATGGCGGGACTGCTCCTCCAGCGTCGAGGAGAAGGAGCGCCCGTCGCGCAGTCCGGCCACGATGGCATCCAGCACGCGGCGCACTTCCGCACGCGGCTCCTTCTCGGCCAGGGTTTCGATGGCCTCGACGATCGTGATGCCGGCCTCCAGCAGCGACAGCAGTTCGCGGCTGAACAGGAGCACCGGGAAGTGCGCGCTGCCCGGCGTTCGCAGCCGCTGCCACCAGGGCATGGGGACGACCTGCAGCACCACATGCCCTTGCAGTGCAGCTAGCCGCGCGGCATCCCCTGCGTCGGCAGCCTCCAGCACCGTGACGCCGACGCCCGTACCCGCCCTGAGTGTCTTCACATTGAACTGCATGGTCACCAGTTCACGATGTCTTCGGCTTCGCCGCTGCCACCAGGTTGTCCGTCCTTGCCGTAGGAGAACAGGTCGTATTCGCCGTGCTCACCGGGAAACTTGTACACGTAGGGGCGCGCCCATGGGTCCGGGGGGACCTGCTTCTTCAGGTACGGGCCCGCCCACTTCGTCTCGCCCGCAGGGCGTTCGGTCAAGGCGGCCAGGCCCTGCTCGTTCGTCGGGTAACGGCCCAGGTCGAGCCGGTACTGGTCGAGCGCCTTTTCGAGCGAATCGATCTGCGCCCGTGCTGTCTTGGTTTCGGACTTGCCAATCTGCGCGAAGAACTTCGGCGCCACGAAACCGGCCAGCAGGCCGATGATGACCATCACGACCAGCAGTTCGAGCAGAGTGAAGCCGGCTGTGGCCGCAAAGGACTTTTTGCGCTGGCGAATCATGGTTGGTTCTCGTGGCCCGTGCACCGCGAGGGTTCGGGCGGATGAAAAGAAAATCAGGTGGACTGCAGTGTCCGGAAGGTTTGTGACTGCCCGGTGAAAGCCCCGCGACAGTGCGGAAACATGACAGTCGAAAGCGCCGCAATGATCCGAACGGCCTATGTCTTTGCGCCGTTCACAAAGCTGTAACCAGCACCGCGTGCGGTATGGATCCAGGTGTCGAAGCCATGTTCCTGGAGGGCGGCCCGCAGCCGCCGCACGCAGACATCGACCGTGCGCTCGTCACCGAAGAAATGATCGCCCCAGACCTTGTCGAGCAATTGAGCGCGGGAGTGGATGCGGTTCGCATGCGTCATCAGGTAGTGCAGCAGCCGGAACTCCATCGGACCAATGGCCACCGCGCTACCCGCCGCAATCACGCGCTGCGTCACGGGCTCCAGCCGCAGCCCGCCTGCCTGTACGGCGTCGTAGGTCGCCTGGGGAACGCGCCGGCGCAGGACAGCCGCAATGCGCGCCAGAAGTTCGCGCATCGAAAACGGCTTGGTGATGTAGTCATCGGCGCCGGATTCGAGGCCGGTCACCTTGTCGCGCTCTGTGTCACGCCCGGTCAGCATGATGAGGGACACCTCGCGAGTCCTCGACTCGGCCCGCATCCAGCGCACCATGTCGACGCCCGACATGCCGGGCAGCATCCAGTCCAGCAGAACCAGGTCGGGCAATGCCGCCCGCAACCGGACTTGCGCCTCTTCGGCAGACGCTGCACGTGCCACGCCATGGCCCGCACGCGTCAGGTTCACCGCGATCAGCTCCTGGATCGCGGGATCGTCCTCCACCACCAGAATCTGCGCTGCCATCGGTGCCCTTGATGCTGATACCGGCGCGAGTCTAGGTTGGCCAGATGACGGATTCGTGGCGAAAGCCACGGTCGCGCTGCGTCAGCCCGCTGCGCGCGCATGATCCCCAAGCCACCACGCCATGCCGCGCAGCCCGGCGTCCGCACCCAGACGGGCCGCCTCGACAGGCACCTGGAAACGCGACGGCAGACCCGCCATCGCACTGCGCACGCCCTGCAGGTAGCGCGGATGCAGGCCCAGCCCGCCACCCAGCAGAACCGCCTGCAGGTCCAGCAAGGCGTGGGCGTCGGCAATCGCCTGCGCCAGTGCCCGCGTCGCGGTGTCCAGCCAATCCTGTACGGCCGGCAAGTCCTGGTGGGGGGGCGTCATCCACGCCCGCGCAGAACACGCGCCGAGCCCCAGCGCTGCCAGATCCTGCGCCATCGCGCTGCCGGATGCACGCCGCTCCAGGCAGGCCCCGCGGCCGCAACTGCAGGGCGCGGATGCACAAGCGGCAGCGGTTCCGCCGCCCACATGGCCCAGATGCCCGGCCAGCCCGGTGCGGCCGCTGCGCAACCGGCCATCGAGCACCACCCCCGCACCGATGCCGGTGGACACGGTGACGAACATCAGGTCCCGCAGGCCATCGCTGCGTGCGCTGAATTCACCCCAGGCGGCGGCCTGGGCGTCGTTCATCAGCAGCGCGGGCACACCGAGCAACTGCTCCAGCCGGTCGGCCAGCGCAAGGCCGTCCCATCCCGCGATCATGTGGCGGTTGAGAACGCCCACTTTGCGGCCATCGGTGGTGCCGGTGATGGCCGCACCGACCTGCTGCACCGCCGGGGCTTGCGACAGCATGCGCGCCAGCAGGGCCATCAGTCCGTCGGCGTCCCCGGGGGTGGGCTCCTCGCGGCGCAACACCATCGCATCGCCGTGCCACCAGGCCGCCGCGGTCTTGGTGCCGCCGATATCCAGGGTGAGACAGTCCATCTAGCCCTTGCGCATCGCCTGCACGAACCACTGCGTGATGTGTTCAATGCGGGTGATGGCCGACCCGACCGTGACGGACAGCGCGCCGCAGTCCAGCGCCCTGGCCGCATCGGCCGGCGTGCGCATGCGCCCCTCGGCCACAACCCGAATCCCCTGCTGCGCCAGCGCCGCGATCAATGCCCAATCGGGCGGGGCATCGTCGGCCACCGCAGTGTCTGCGGTATAGCCGCTGAGCGTGGTGCCCACCAGTTCACAGCCTGAACTCCAGGCAAGCAGCCCCTCGGCCTGGGTGGCGCAATCGGCCATGGCGGCGGCGCCGCTCGCGTGGGCTGCCGCCACCAGGGCCTGCACGGTGTCGGGGCGTGGCCGCAGCGTGCCATCGAAGGCCACCACCGCAGCGCCGGCACCGGCGAGAGCGCGCACATCGGCCACGGTCGGCGTGATGAACACCGGCGAGTCGGGACATGTGCGCTTGACGATCCCCACCACCGGTACCGCCAGATCGCGCGCCACCAGCGCCACCCGCCGCACCCCCTCGATGCGCACGGCACAGGCCCCGGACAGGGCCGCCGCCCGGGCCATGGCGAGCACGATGTCGTCCTGGTCCAGCGGGCCACCGGGCACCGGCTGGCAGGACACGATCAGGCCCCGCGACCACGGGCCGCCCCAGGACAGTGCGCTCATCGCAGTGCCACGCCCTGCAGGCTGCGCTGCGAACGCCACGGCAGCGGCCCGGAAGCTCGCATCGGCGGATCAGCGCCCGGACAGCCCGTGCGCAGCCAGGTGCTGGCGTACGCGTTCGACAGCGGCCGGCGGCAGCGGCCGGTTGGGCCGGGCCATGTGGTGGCTGCGGGTCAGGCCCATGAGCATCAGCGCGGTCTTGAAGCTGCCCACACCCGCCGCACCGGCGCTCAGGTCCGGGGGGGCGAAGAACACCATCTGGAACAGGCTGATCAGGCGCTCCTGCTCGGCGCGGGCCTCGGCCCAGCGGCCGGCGCGGGCATGGTCGTACAGACGCACATATCCGTGCGGGTCGACGTTGGCCAGGCCCGGCACGATGCCGCTGGCGCCACCGAGCAGGGCCGCGTCGCACACGATCTCGGAGCCGGTGAACATCGCGAACTGCGGCAGGTCGGCCAGGTCACGCATCAGCATGCGGAAGTTGCCGTCGTCGCCGCTGCTGTCCTTGAGCGCCACCACGACCTTTTCGCGCGCCAGCGTGTTGAGGGTGTCCCGGGCCAGCTTGATGTTGACGCACACCGGGATGTCGTAGGCGATGACCGGCAGATCGACCGCATCGCGCACGTAGCGGAAGTGGTCCATGGTCTCCGCCTGGTTGGTGCGCGTGTAGTACGGCGCCGTCAGCACCAGCGCCTGCGCGCCAAGCGCCCTGGCCTGGCGCCCGTGGGCGATGCAGTGGTCGGTGGTGGCGTCCATCACGCCGGCCACGACCGGGACGCGCCCCGCTGCCACTTCGACCGCCGTACGGACCACCAGCGCACGCTGCGCGGCGTCGAGGAACACGCATTCGCTGGTGGAGCCCAGCACGAACAGGCCGTGCACGCCACCGTCGATCAGGTGGCTCAGCAGATTGCGAAGGCCCTGCACGTCGATCTGGCCTTGCGGGTCGTAGGGGGTGGCAACGGGTGGCACGATACCGTGCAGGTTCAGGGAAGTGGTCATGGCGTCTGGGTCCGGTCAGGACATGAAGAAATTGGGCAGCGCGGTCACGATCGGCGGATACAGGATCATGGCCAGCAACACCAGCACCAGCGGGATCAGCCAGGGCATGGTGGCACGTATGAGCCGGTGCATCTCGACACCATGGCTCTTGGAGACAACGAACAGGATCATGCCCATCGGGGGCGTGAGCGTGCCGATCATCAGCGTGAAGATGATCACGACACCGAAGTAGACCGGGTCGATGTTCAAGGCCAGCGCCAGCGGGATGAACGACGGCACCAGCACCAGCAGCAGCGCCAGCACCTCGATGAAGCAGCCCAGGATGAGCAGCATCGCGCAGACCGCGAACATGAACTCGGTCGGCGTGCTGGCCACCGACATCAGCAGGCCGGCGATCTGCTCGGGCGCCTTTTCGCGGGCCATCACGATGCCCATCATGGACACGCCTCCGATGATCAGCGCGATGGTGGACGACATGACCGCTGTCTCGTAGATCGCATCCCACAGCTTGCGCCAGGTGAGCTCGCGGTAGAAGACTAGGTCGATGAAGATCGCATACAGCACCGTGACGGCCGCGGCCTCCGTGGGCGAGAAGATGCCGCTGAAGATGCCGCCGATGATGACCACCGGCGTGAGCAGCGCCGGAAAGGAGCGGATGAAGCTGGCGCGGATCTGCGCGCCGGTCGCCCGGGCATGCACCGGCAGCTTGACCCGGCCGGCCACGATGTACAGCATGACCATCATGGCCAGGGTACACAACACGCCCGGCACGATGCCGCCCAGGAACAGCCCGCCGATGGACGCGCCCGACACCACGCCATACACCACCATCGGAATGCTCGGCGGCACCAGCGGGCCCAGGATGGAGGACACCGCGGTCAGCGCCGCCGCCAGGTCATGCGGGTACCCGGCCTTCTGCATGGCTTCCGCCTCGATCTTGCCCAGCCCGCCGGCATCGGCCACCGCCGAGCCCGACATGCCGGAGAAGAACAGGCTGGCCAGGATGTTCACATGCCCCAGCCCACCGCGGATATGGCCCACCAGCGCCGTCGCAAAACCGAAGAGATTCTTGGTGATGCTGGACGAGTTGAAGATGCTGGCGGCCAGGATGAACAGCGGCACCGCAATGATCGGAAAACTGTTGAGCCCGTCGACCACGCGCTGCGCCGCGAAATTGATGCCGATGCCGGTGTAGAGGAAATAACCGATCGAGGCCACGAACATGGCCACCGCGATCGGGATGCCGATGAAGATCATCAGCATCCAGGAGGAGATGAAGACAAGAAAGGTCATGCGCGCTCCACCTGCGCCGGTTGCCAGCGGCCTGCCACCCGCAGGAACAGGCGCAACGCCCACAGGGCCGCGCCCACCGGCAGGGCCGCATACAGCACGGCATCGGTCATGAACAGCGTGACCGACTCGTCATTCCAGGTGCGCAGCACACCCTTCATGCCGAGCCAGGCCATGTAGAGCGCCAGCACGCCGGTGGCGGCGTCGATCACCGTGTACACGACACGGCGCGCGGCCGCACCCCACATGGCTGGCAGCATCTCCATGCGCAGGTGCTGGTGCGTGCGCTCGGCCTCGCCCACTGCCAGCATGGCCAGCCAGACCCAGATCCACCGGATCAGCTCTTCCGTCCAGACCTGGCCTGGCATGAAGCCCAGCCGGCTGGCGATCTGGAACAGGATCAGCAGCATCATCAGGGCCAGCAGGATGGCGCTGAGGATGCCTTCGGTGGAATACCGCCCGGAGCCCATGGACATGGCGCTGCGGCCTTCGTCTTACCTGGTGGCCATGATGCGCTGGATCTCTCCGGCGCCGAGTTCGGCTTCCAGGGTGTCGTAATAGCCCTTCATCGCAGCGCGGAAAGGCGCGGTGTCGACCGTGGTCACGCCCAGGCCCTTGGACTTGAAGAAAGCCACCAGTTCGGCCTCGCGGGCCATCACGCCGGCCGTGGCAACCTTGCCGCCGGCCACGATGGCGTCTTCCAGCCACTGCCTCTGCTGCGCATTGAGCTTCTTGAGGGCCTTGTCGCCCACCAGGATCGCCGAGCTGGCGATGAAGTGGCCGGTCAGCGCGATGTGTTTCTGCACTTCATAGACCTTGGTGGCTTCGATGGTCGGCAGCGGGTTTTCCTGGGCGTCGACCTGCTTGGTCTGCAGCGCGAGGTAGAGCTCGGCAAACGCCACCGGTGCCGGCGTGGCGCCCACCGCGCTGGCGTAGGCGATCAGGAAGGGCACGTTGGGTGTGCGCATCTTGAGGCCCTTGAGGTCGGCCATGGAATTGATGGGCTTGTTGGCGGTGGTATGGCGGGTACCCTCGTACCAGACGTCCATCAGGTGCATGCCCCTCTCGCGGAACTTGGCATCCATGCGCTGGCCATACGGGCCCTTCACCACGGCCCTGAGGTGGTCGAAGCTGGAGATCACATAGGGTGCGCCGATCAGCTTGAGCTCGGGGATGATGTAGCTCATATCGGGGTAACCGGTCATGGCGATGTCCAGGTCGCCTGCCTGCGCCTGTCCGACCATGGCCTTGAAGTCGCCGAGCTGCGCGCCGGGGAATGTCTTGATCGTCATCGCGCCCTTGGAGTTTTCCTCCAGCTTGCGCTTGACTTCGAGAATGCCCTTGTAGACGACATGCGTCTCGGGCAGCTGGGTGCCGAAGCTCAGCGTCACGGTCTGTGCCATGGCCGAGACGGTCACGCACAGGGACAGTCCGGCTGCGAGGGATTTCCATAGTTTCATCGGGTGTCTCCTTGAAAAAAACGGCGGTGGTGGCGGGAATCAGATGGGTTCGGCGGACAGTCCGTGCAGGACCAGCTCCGCCGGACCATCGGCGTCGAAGGAGCGCAGACGCCGGGAAATCTCGTCGAAATGCAGGCGGTGCGCCTGCTCCAGGGCGACCACATCCCCCGACTCCAGCATGTCCACGACACGCAGGTGGTCCAGGGCGGTGGCACGCTGCGCGGCCTGGTCGGGCGCCGGCAGGCGGTCGGCCAGGCGGGTGAAGACCTGCCAGAACAGGTCCACCAGGCTCAACAGGAACGGGTTGCCCAGACACTGGAACAGCGCGGCATGGAATGCGCGGTCCTCCTGTGCAAAACTCTCTCCCCGCTCGCTGCGCTCCAGCATGCGCTGGGCCAACTGGCGCAACCCCGCGACGTCGGCCGGGCCGACACGCTGGGCGATCTGCGAGATCATGCCGACCTCCAGCGCGGTGCGCACTTCCAGAAGATCGCGCAGGCTGGCCCCCTGGGACGCGATCGAATACGGCAGGTTGTGCACGATCGGGTCGAACGAGAAGTGGGCGACAAACACCCCTTCGCCATGGCGGGTGCGGATGATGCCCAGCGACTCCAGTGCCTTGAGCCCCTCGCGCAGGGTGGCGCGGGACATGCCGAGCTCCTGGCACAGCGTGGCCTCCGAGGGCAGGGCGTCCCCACCGCCAAGGCGGTGCTCCTCGATGTAGCGCTTGACCTCGGTCGCGGCGAGCTTGTAGGCGGGCTGACGGCTGGACGACTTCACGGCGGCGGTCTTGGTAGGATTCGGGTGTTCAGATGTCAGACAAGTGCCGGCGATTATTGGCGATGCCAAACCCCCGCGCCCATGGTGTTTACCCTGAGGAGACTGCGATGCCCACGCCCCCACATCCCCTGCCCCACGGCATCTGGGGCACCATCCTGCTGCCGGTGGACGCACGGGAGCAGATCGACTGGAGCGCCCTGGCCGAGGAACTGGATGTGCTCGTTGCCAGCGGCCTGCATGGCATCTATGCCAACGGCACTGCCGGCGAGTTCCACAACCAGACCGAGGCCGAGTACGAGCGCCTGGCACAGCTGGTGGCCGACAAGGCCCATGCGGCGGGCATGCCGTTCCAGATCGGGGTCTCCAACACCAACCCGCGCGTGGCGCGCGCACGCCTGCGGGCCCTGCGCCCGCTGCGGCCGGCGGGCGCGCAGTTCACCCTGCCCGACTGGTGGGCGCCCTCGCCGCCGGAAGTCGCGGCCTTCATGGCGGGCATGCAGGAGGCTGCTGCGGATGTGCCGTTGATCCTGTACAACCCGCCGCAGGCCAAGCTGCGGCTGAGCCTGGCACAGATCGCGCAACTGCGCGCACAGGCCCCGAACCTGATCGGTGCCAAGCTGCCCGGCGGCGATGCCGACTGGTATGCGCAGCGCCGCGCGCTGCTGCCGGATTTCTCGGTCTTCGTGCCCGGCCACACCGTCGCCTTCGGCCGACCGCTGGGTGCGGATGGCGCCTATTCGAACGTCGCCTGCCTGGGGCCACGCGGCGCCCTTTTGCACTGGCAGCTGAGCC
>JBIKTP010000466.1:0-3402 GCA_044348035.1 Burkholderiaceae bacterium | reverse complement strand
TGAAGTCGCCAACGTCAAGGGGAACATCAGGTCGATCAGTGGCCTTTTTGCCACCGGGCCGCTGCAACTCGCCGCTGGCCATCAGGTGGAAGAACTCGGCGCCACCAGCCAGAAGTTCACGCGCCTGAGTGGCTCCTACGACTTCGGCAGCTTCGTCCTGAAGGGCCTGTATGGCCATGTGAAGCTGCCGGTGGCCGGAAAGACCACGGAATACTCGATCGGCGCGGACTTTCCCGTCAGTGGTGCACTGACCGTCTCTGGCAGCTTCGGTCAATCCAGGGACTCGGTGGCCGCTGGCAGCGAAAAGCGCAAGGGCCTCACGATCGGCGCCCTGTACGCCATCAGCAAGCGCACCGATTTCTACGTCGGCATCACCGACTGGAACGGCAAGACCGGCGGCGTCAAGACGGACGGCAATACACGCTACGGCCTGGGCGCGCGCCACTCGTTCTGATGGGGGAGGGCCGGGCGGCGCTTTCATGGCCGGGCCCTGCCCGGCTTTTGCGTCCGCCTCCGGGGCTCCACCGGTTCGCCATGTGCGCCTTCGGGGTGACGTGACCCGGGAGCTTTGGAGCCAGCGGCAAATGCCCGGATAATTTGGCCGCATGGCCCACCTGCTGATTGTTGAAGACGACGAGCTGTTGCGCGATGGATTGAGCGCCCAGCTCATGCAGGCAGGCCATCGCATCGACTCCGCCGCCGACGGCGAACAGGCTCTGGAGCGCCTGGGCAGCGATGCCTACGAGGGTGTGGTGCTTGATCTGGGCCTGCCCAAGCTGGACGGTCTCACGGTACTGCGCCGCTTGCGCCTGCGACTGCCTGCTCTGCCGGTGCTGATCCTCACCGCCCGCGATGGCATCGAAGACCGTGTCGAAGGCCTGAATGCCGGCGCCGACGACTACCTCACCAAGCCTTTCAATCGTGACGAATTGCTGGCCCGGCTGCAGTCGATGCTGCGGCGCGCCAGTCTGCCGGCATTCGATCCTGTGGTACCTCCACCGCCGCCGGCGCATGGGAGCCTGCGCGTGGACCCGGCGCTGCCACGCGCCTGGCTGGGCAACGAGGCCATCGAGCTGACCCAGCGCGAGTGGTCCCTGCTGGTATTGCTGGTCCGCCACAGCGGGCAGGTGGTCAGCCGCGAAGACGTGCTGGCGGTCTGGCAGTCCGCGCCCGGCGAACCGGGCGGCATGGCGTCCAACGCGCTGGAGGTGTATGTGCACCGGCTGCGCCGCAAGCTGGCCGGCTCCACCCTCAACATCCGCAACATCCGCGGACTGGGCTATCTGCTCGAATCGGCCGGCACGCCATGACGGCGAGCGCGCCAGGCCTGTCGCTGCGCCGGCAGCTGCTGATCTGGCTGCTGCTGCCCCAGCTGGTGCTCTGGGCCGGCGGGGGGCTGCTGGCCTACCGCATTGCCCTGTCGTACGCGGAGAAAGGCATCGACCAGTCGCTGACCCAGTCGGTGCGGGCGCTTGCGCGGCAAGTGAAGCCCATCGGCTCCGGGCTGTTGATCGATTTCCCGCGTGCTGCGCAGGATGTGCTCGAACAGGACCCGGACGACCGCATCAGCTACATGGTGTCTTCACCTCCGGGCAGCTTCCTGCTCGGCAACCAGCAGCTGCCGCAGCCACCGGACCTGACGCCGGTGCCCGGCGAGCCACTGCTCTACAGCGCCACTTCAGAGGGCCGGGTGATGCGCTTCGTGGCCATGGACGTGAACTATGGCGAGGACAACGCGCCGCAGACCATGCGCGTGCAGGTGGGCAAGAGCCTGGCCGTGCAGCAGCGCATCGCACGCGAGCTGATCGCCGACATGCTGGCGCCGCTGCTGGCGGCCGGTGTGCTGCTGAGCCTGGCCGTCTATGGCGGCATCCAGCGTGGCCTGACGCCGCTCACCCGCCTGACCTCGCAGCTGGAGAACCGCTCTGTCAATGCCCTTTCGCCGATCGGAATGACGCAGGCCCCCACCGAGGTGCATGCCCTGGTGCAGGCCATCAACGGCCTGCTCGGCGAGGTGGCGCGCAACGTGAACCAGGAAAAGCGTTTCATCAATGACGCGGCCCACCAGCTGCGCACACCGCTGGCCGGCCTCATCAGCCAGGTCGAACTGGCGCAGCATGACACCACCGATCCGGTGCTCGGCGCACGGCTGACCAAGGTGCGCACCGGCGCCGAGCGCAGCGCCCACCTGGTGCACCAGTTGCTGACCCTGGCGCGCACCGAAACCACGGCGCGGCGCGACACCCTGGACCTCGCGGCGCTGGCGCGCGAGGTGGCGCGCGAATGGACACCCAGGGCGGTCGCGGCCGGTGTCGACCTGGGCTTCGAGGGCGACGAGCACCGCAGCGTGCAGGGCGATGCGCTGCAGCTGCGCGAGGCCATGGCCAACCTGATCGACAACGCTCTGCGCTACACACCCCGTGGCAGTGCGGTCACGCTCAGGGTCGAGGCGGCAGACAAGGACACCCGCCTGGTGGTCGAGGACAACGGCCCTGGCCTGAGCGACGATGGCATGGCCCATGTGTTCCAGCGATTCTGGCGCGCCCATGAACAGCCGGGCGGCTGCGGCCTGGGCCTGGCCATCGTGCGCGAGATCGCGCGTCGCCATGGCGGCGACGCGCAGGTGGAACGCGTGGCCCCTCAGGGCCTGCGGGTCGTCCTGACCCTCACCTGACGCGTCACGGCGCGAGGAGGGTGTCCATGCCCGTGTGCCGCACGCCGGACTGGTGGTCGAACCAGTTGTTGTGGCGGCCGCTGACCGTCAGCCCGGTGGTGTCGCCCACCCGGATACCGGTATTGGCTGGTGCGCGCACGGTCATGAGGCCCACCGGCGTCTTCACCACCACATAGGTGTCGGCCCCGGTCGGCTCCACCAGCACCACCTGGCCGCGCCAGGGTGCGTCGTCGCTCAGGTGGATGTGCTCGGGCCGCTGGCCCAGGGTCACCTGTGCCACGTCCGGGCAGGGCAGATCCAGCGACCCGCCTTCGAACACGAACCTGCCGGAGTCGCCCGCGCGTTCCACCCGGCCGGGAATGAAGTTCATGGTGGGCGAGCCGATGAAGCCCGCCACGTAGGTGTTGGCCGGACGGCGGTAGATCTCGTCGGGCGTGCCGATCTGCTGCAGGATGCCGTCCTTCATGACCGCGATGCGGCTGCCCAGGGTCATGGCCTCGATCTGATCGTGCGTCACATACACCGTGGTGATGCCGCTGAGCTGGTGCAGGCGCTTGATCTCGGCGCGCATCTCGACGCGCAGCTTGGCGTCCAGGTTGGACAGCGGCTCGTCGAACAGGAACAGCTGCGGGTCGCGCGCGAGCGCCCGGCCCATGGCCACACGCTGGCGCTGCCCGCCCGAGAGCTGCGCGGGCCGGCGGTCCAGCAGGTGGCTGATCTGCAGCATG
>JBIKTP010000467.1:0-3402 GCA_044348035.1 Burkholderiaceae bacterium | reverse complement strand
TGGTGACCGCGCGCAGGCGATCGGCGCCCTGTCCACGCTGGCGCTGGCAGGCCCCGACGCACTGGCCTTTGTGGCGAATGTGCGTTATCGCCAGCAACTCGCTGCTTGCCGTGCCGCCTGCGTGATTGTCGGGCCGGAACTGCTCGATGAAGCCCTGGCACGCGGCGCATGCATCGTGGCAGCCGACCCCTATGTGTATTACGCCCGCCTCACCCAGCTGTGGAAGCGTGCTGCCGGCAGCCTGCCGGCAGCGGGTGTGCATGCCAGCGCCGTGGTGGATCCGCTTGCGGTGGTTCACCCGCAGGCATCCATCGGCCCCCTGTGTGTGGTCGAGAGGGGCGCCCGCATCGGTGCCGGCACGGTGCTCAAGTCGCGTGTCACGGTCGGTGCAGACTGCGTGGTTGGCGAGCGCTGCATCCTGCATGCGGGCGTGGTGATCGGCGCCGATGGGTTCGGTTTCGCTCCCACCGAGAGCGGTTGGGAAAAGATCGAACAGCTGGGCGCCGTTCAGATCGGCAATGACGTGGAGATCGGCGCCAACACCTGCATAGACCGGGGCGCCCTGGCTGACACGGTGGTCGAAGATGGCGTCAAGCTCGACAACCTGATCCAGATCGGGCACAACGTGCGGGTGGGGCGGCATACCGCCATGGCCGCCTGTGTCGGTGTGGCAGGTTCTGCCACGATCGGCGCGCACTGCACCATTGGCGGCGCGGCGGTGGTGCTGGGCCATCTGGAGCTGGCCGACCGGGTCAACATCTCTGCGGCATCCGTGGTCACGCGCTCGATTCTCAGGGCGGGCCACTACAGCGGACTGTTTCCTATCGACGACAATTCCCGCTGGGAGAAAAATGCCGCAGCGCTCAAGCGTCTGCACGACCTGCGTACCCGTGTGCAGGCGCTGGAAAAGCGCACCAACCGATCGAACACCCCATGATGGACATCCACCAGATTCTCAAGCAGCTGCCGCACCGTTTCCCGTTCCTGCTCGTCGACCGCGTGCTCGAGCTCGAGAAAGGCAAACACATCCGGGCGCTGAAGAACGTGACCATGAACGAGCCGTTCTTCACCGGGCATTTCCCGCACCGGCCGGTCATGCCGGGGGTGCTGATGCTGGAGGCACTGGCGCAGGCGGCAGCCTTGCTGGCTTTCGACACGCTGGGCGTGACTCCCGACGACAAGACGGTCTACTATTTCGCCGGGATCGACGGCGCGCGTTTCAAGCGCCCCGTCGAGCCCGGCGACCAGCTCATCCTGCATGCGGAGCTCGACCGCATGCGCTCGGGCATCTTCAAGTTCAAGACGCGTGCCATGGTGGGCGAGGAACTGGCCGTCGAGGCCGAGCTCATCTGCACCATGCGCTCGATCGCCTGACCCCGCGACGGCCCCCGCAGTGCAGAAGATCCATCCCACGGCCATTGTCGATCCGAAGGCGGAGCTCGACAGCAGTGTTGTCGTCGGCCCCTACACCGTCGTCGGCCCCCATGTGAGGGTGGGTGCCGGCACGACCATCGGGCCACATTGCGTGCTCGAGGGCCACACCACCATCGGGCGGGACAACCGAATCTTCCAGTTCAACTCCCTGGGCGCGATTCCCCAGGACAAGAAATATGCCGGCGAGCCCTGCGAGCTGCGCATCGGCGACCGCAACACGGTGCGCGAGTTCTGTACCTTCAACATCGGGTCTCCGGGGGATGCGGGGGTCACCCAGGTCGGGGACGACAACTGGATCATGGCCTATGTCCATCTGGCGCACGACTGCCAGGTAGGCAGCCACACCATCTTTGCCAACAACTCCCAGCTGGCCGGCCATGTGCACGTCGGGGACTGGGTGATCCTGGGCGGATTCACGGTGGTGCACCAGTTCGTGCGTCTGGGGGCGCACAGCATGACGGCCATGTGTTCACTGCTGTTCGCCGATCTGCCGCCGTTCGTGATGTGCCAGGGCCAGCCGGCAGCGGCGCGCTCGATGAACTTCGAGGGTCTTCGCCGGCGGGGCTTTTCGCCCGACCGGATCGCCTGCGTGAAGTCCATGCACAAGGCGATCTACCGCGAGAACCTCGGCCTCTCCGACGCACGCGCCCGGATCGCGGGGCTGGCGGCGGCCCATCCGGAGGCAGCCGGCGACATTGCCGGGATGCTCGCCTTTCTGGACCGCGTCGACACGGGCCGCGGCATCGTCCGGTAAGCCGATGAACATGCAGGTGGCAGGCCCTGGTGCAGCAGGCGGCCGGGGCTGGCCGCAGCTGGCCATGGTGGCGGGTGAAACATCCGGGGACCTGCTGGCGGGGTTGTTGTTGCAGGGTCTGCAGGCCCGCTGGCCGGGGCTCTCGGCGGCTGGCATCGGCGGACCGCGCATGGTGGCCCAAGGGTTTGACGCATGGTGGCCCAGCGAGCGGCTGGCGGTGCGCGGGTATGTCGAAGTGTTGCGCCATTACCGCGGCATCGTCGCGATCCGGGCGCAACTGCAGCAGAGCCTGTTGCGGCAGCGCCCGGATGTGTTCGTGGGCGTCGACGCGCCGGACTTCAACCTGGACCTGGAGCGCCACATGAAGCAGGCCGGCATTCCCACCGTGCATTTTGTCTGCCCCTCGGTCTGGGCCTGGCGCGCTGACCGGCTGACCCGCATCCGCGAAAGCGTCGACCATGTCCTGTGCCTGTTTCCATTCGAGCCGGCGCTGCTGGCATCCCATGGCGTGGCGGCGACCTACGTCGGCCATCCGCTGGCTGGCGTGATCCCGCTCCAGCCGGACAAGGCACAGGCCCGGCGTGCTCTGGGGCTGGCGCAGGACCGGCCGGTGCTGGCCTTGCTGCCGGGCAGCCGCGCCTCGGAAATCCGTTATCTCGCCGGCCGCTTCTTCGCTGCGGCCGGGCTGCTGCGCCGCGAGCGGCCGCAATTGCAGTGCGTGGTGCCCGCCGTTGCGGGCCAGCACGCCGCTATCGAGGCGGCAGCCCGTGCCTGCGGCATGGCCGATCAGGTGCAGATCGTCGCCGGGCAATCCCACCAGGTGCTGGCGGCCTGCGATGTGACGCTCATCGCCAGTGGAACCGCAACCCTGGAGGCAGCGTTGTTCAAGCGCCCCATGGTGATCGCCTACAACATGCACTGGCTGTCCTGGCAGATCATGCGCCGCCAGCGGCTGCAGCCCTGGGTCGGCCTGCCCAACATCCTGTGCCGCGAGTTCGTGGTGCCGGAGCTGTTGCAGGACGAGGCCACGCCGCAGGCGATGGCGCGCGAGGTCGGCCGCTGGCTGGACGATCCAGTCCGCACGGATTCCGTCGGGCAGCGTTTCATGCAACTTCACCAGGATCTGCTGCGGGACACCTCCCGAATTGCCACCGATGCGATCGCGAAAATCCTCCAGCAGGCCTGAGCAGGCCCATTTCGCCTGGGACCGCACG
>JBIKTP010000465.1:0-3410 GCA_044348035.1 Burkholderiaceae bacterium | reverse complement strand
GGCGAACTCATGCGGTGGATGAACTTGCCATCGTCTGTCAGCAGCAACAGCCCGGTGGTGTCCTGGTCGAGCCGCCCAACCGCCTGAACACCCTGCACGGCCGCTTTCTGGGGCCGCATCCGCAAGGGGGAAGGCAACAGCGTGTAGATGCTGGGGTAGGTCGACGGCTTTTGCGAGCACTCGGTGCCAGCCGGCTTGTGCAGCATCAGGTAGGCCCGCTCGGCGTACGGCCACTCGACGCCCTGGACCCGAAACCGCAGCCCGGCCTCGTGGACCTCCGTGCCCGGCTGCAGGCCCGGCACCGCCTGGAACGGACCCTGGCCGGCTTCCTGGACCTGGACCAGGCCCTGCTGGATCAGGCCGGCACATACCCGGCGCGTGCCAAACCCCTGGGAAAACAAGACTTCCTGCAACTGCATGGACGAATCATAGACACCTGCCGGGCGGCTCGGGAGTCGGCGGACCGTCCCCGGAGCTGCCACATGGGCGTCAGCCCCCGGACGCAGCCGCGAACAGGTCCGGATCGCTGCGCTGCAGCCGCCGGAAATTCGCCTTCCACATCTGCTCCCGGAAGCCATACTTGTAATACGCCTCCCGGTAGGAGCGTGCGGCGGCCGGGTCCATCGGCTTGCCACCCACAGACACGGCGGCCAGCTGGTACTCGCAGGCAAGGTCGAAGACCATGGTCTCGATGGTGGTGAATTCCAGGTTCTCACCCACATGCACCGAGCCATGGTGCGGCATCAGCACCACCTTGTTCTGCCCCAGCGCAGCCGCGATGGCAGCGCCTTCCTTGTCGGGGGTCAGGCTCGGGTCGTCGACAAACTCGGTGACCAGGTCGGCAAACATGCTGCCGTATACGTAGTAGACGTCAAACTTCTGCCGGGTGGTGGCAAAGGTCGAGATATTGCGGGTATGGGCATGGATCACGCAATTCACATCCGGCCGCGCAATCATGACCGATGCATGGAAGTTGATGCCGGGTGACGCTGGCAATGTGCCAGGCTCGATGACCTGCAAGTCGAAACCCACCTTCGACACATGCTCCGGCAGGGTTTCATCGAAATACTGGAATGGCGTGACCCAGAATGCGTCCTCTCCCGGCACCCGCAGGCTCACGTGCCCGCCGATCTGGCTGTCGAGGCCGGCGCGGTACAGCATGCGCCGGGCAGCCGCGATCCGGAAATGGGGGGAGTTCAGGTCGTGCAAGGCCGGTGCGGGCATGGTGTCTCCTGCAGGTTGGGAGTGCATCGGGTGGCACCCCCTTGATGTCCTGCCGGCACTTTAGCAGACCGCACCGGGCCAGTCACCCGGCCTTGCGGCCCGTCAGTGCTTGGGGGCCTGTACGCTGCTGCTGCGCACGCTGAGCCACATGGTCAGGGCCAGAATGCCGACCACCACTCCCAGCGAAATGCCGACCGGGATCTTGTAGATGTCGATCAGGCACATCTTGGTGCCGATGAACACCAGGATGACCGCCAGCCCATAGTTCAGCAAATGGAACTTGTCGGCCACGGCTGCAAGCAGGAAATACATCGCCCGAAGTCCCAGGATGGCAAACACATTGCTGGTCAGCACGATGAAGGGATCGCTCGTGATCGCAAAAATCGCCGGGATGGAGTCCACCGCGAAGATGACATCGGTCAGCGCCACCAGGGCGATCACCATGAGCAGCGGCGTGGCGATCTTCTTGCCATTCTCGACCGTCCAGAAGCGCTCGCCGTCATACTGCTTGCTCACCGGCAGCACGCGGCGCAGCAGCTTGAGTGCGGGGTTGTCGTCCAATGCCGGCTCCTTGCCTGCCGCCCACCACATCTTGACGCCGGTGAGGATCAGGAAGGCACCGAACACGTACAGGATCCAGTGGAAGTGTGCCAGCAGCCAGCCGCCGACCAGGATCATGATGGTGCGCAGCACGATGGCTCCGATGATGCCGATCATCAGCACGCGCTTCTGGTACTGCGCCGGAACCGCGAAGTAGGTGAAGATCATCAGGAACACGAAGATGTTGTCCACCGCCAGGGACTTCTCGATCAGGTACCCGGTGAGGAATTCGAGCGAACGGGTGTTGGCGATCTCGGTGGAGCCGGTACTGTCCTTGATGGCCCACCAGAAGAGGCCATTGAACAGGAAACTCATCGCGACCCAGATCAGCGACCAGTTGAGGGCCTCCTTGACACCGATCTCGTGGGCGCCCTGCTTCTTGAGCAAGACAAAGTCGACAAACAGGGAAACGAGAACAATGGCCACGAACGTGACCCACAGCCACATTGGCGCAACGGTTTGCATGGCAAGACCTTTCAGTTGGAAAAAATGCAACGGTCCTGAAGGTCTTGCGGGAGAGAGCCCATGGGCTCCTCTACGTGCTCCGGCTGCGGGACCACCGACTTGGTGAATCCGCAACGTATTGACGAAACACGAGGAATCGGCATTGAGGCGCCGAAACTGCTACTCCCCTTGAGGGTGTGGGTGATTGTGCCTGCCGCCGAAAGGCCCCAGCAACCATGGTGATTTGGCCTGCCCGCCCAGGAGCGGCGGCCCATTCGCCCCGTCAGTGGCCGACAAATGCGCGAAGAACCTCGAAATGCCGATCTGGGGCATCGCGCACCACGCCATGGCCACAGTCCGCAAAGCGTTCGAATTGCACCAGCGCCGGCGGCAGATGGGCGACGATGGTTTCGCTGAAAGCCATCGGCGTGATGGGGTCGCGGTCGCCGGCCATCACCAGCGTCGGGCAGGCCACCGCGGACAACCCGGCACGAAAATCCATCTGGTGGAATTCCCGGGTCACGAAATGCTGACTCACGGTATCGTGCACGACGGCCCGGGCCAGCGCGTCCGTGTCTGCACCCGGGCGGGCGTAGTACAGCGGGTAACACTTTTCGCGGTAGGCCCGACGCCGTTCATCCGTGGGCGCGAGCCAGTAGGCTCTTGCAAGTTCGCGCGCCTGCGGCCCACCGATGCGCTCGAACGCGTCGAACACCGCCGGCCAGTCGACACGCGCCGCAGTGCTTGCCAGCACCAACTTGCCCGGGTGCCCAGGATGGCGGGTGGCGTAGGACTGGGCCACAAAGCCGCCAAAGGACACGCCATACACCACCGGCTTCTCGATGCCCAGCACATCGCAAAAGGCACGTACATCGTCGCCCCACTGCGCCAGATTCCAGTGTGCGGGGTCGCCGTGCTCGCTGCGCCCGTTGGCGCGGTGGTCCAGGTACACCACCTGTGCGATGTCGGCCAGCGCCGCAAAAGCCGGCTTGAACATGCTGTGGTCAAAGCCCGGCCCACCGTGCAGCAACACGATGGTCTGCCGCTGGCGCATGGAAGGTCCGTCCGGCACCAGGCCGGGGCCTTCGACATCGAAATAGAGGCGGACGCCATTGACGGCACCATGCATGGTCAGGGCCAAG
>JBIKTP010000464.1:0-3420 GCA_044348035.1 Burkholderiaceae bacterium | reverse complement strand
TCGGGAATCCTGGCAGTCGGAGGCAGAACAGCGGATCCAGGGTCGGTCCCTGCATGCGCCGGACCTGTTGCAGGCCGAAATTGCCAATGTGGCGGCCAAAAAGCTGCGACGCGGCGAATCGCATGTCGCCGACGGATTGGCGCAGGTCGCAGAGATGCGGATCGATCTGTACCGTATCGACGTTCAGGCCGTGGTGGCAATGGCCATCCGCTACCAGCTTTCGGCCTACGACGCGGCCTACCTCTGGCTCGCCGCCGAGCTGAAAGCCCCGTTGGCCACCTTCGACGAAAAGCTGGCCACCGCTGCCAGGGCCCACCTGGCGAGCCTGCCTTGACATCCAGCCGTGGTACGGCCCCTGTCCGGGCGCTGAGCGTGACGGCCTTCGTCACGCTGCTCCTGATTGCGCTCATCATGGGTGCCAACCATGTGGCCGCCCGCATGGCCTTCAACCATGGCACGGATGTGGCCACTGCCGTGGTTTTTCGCAGCGGCGTGACAGCGCTGGTGGTCGCCGCACTGGTGCTGCTGCAGGGCGTGCCGGTGCGGTTCACACCGCGCCAGAGGCGGGTGCTCCCGGTCATCGGTCTGCTGATCGGGCTGCAAAGCCTGTGTCTGTATTCCGCGGTGGCGCGCCTGCCGGTGGCCCTTGCCTTGCTGGCGTTCAACACCTTTCCGATCTTCACGGCTGCCTGGGCCTGGCTGCTGTACCGCGCGCGGCCGGCGCCCTCCCTGCTGAGGGCCATGCCGGTGATCCTGGTGGGTCTCACGCTCGCGCTCGATGTGTTCGGTGCGGCCTCCGGCCTGGGCGCCGCGGGCCAGTGGGGCCGCATCGGTGCCGGCGTGGCGTTCGCGCTGGCGGCGGCAGCCAGCTTCGGCCTGGCCCTGGTCTTGACACAGCACGAGGCGGCCGATGTGGACGGGCGGGTGCGCACCGCCACGACCATGGCCATGGCCGGGCTGGTGGCGCTGGTGGCCGTGGGCGTGCAGGGCGGGTTTCATCTGCCACAAGCGGCAACGGGCTGGTGGGGTCTGGTGGCACTCACCTGTCTGTACGGCACCGGCTTCACCCTGATGTTCACCCTGTTGCCGCGCCTGGGGGTGGTGGGCAATTCGGCCATCCTGAATGTCGAACCAGTGTTCGCGCTGGGGCTGGCGTGGCTGTTGCTGGGTCAGTCGATCGCGCTGGTGCAACTGGCCGGTGCGCTGATCGTTGTAGCTGCCGTGGTGTCCCTGGGATTGCGTCGCCGGGCATGAATGCCCCTGCAGCGGGGTGGTCCCGATGCCCGCGCTAGCAGGCTGCAAGCTTGCGCATCCGGTCCGCGCGTGACACACTTGTGGCACATCCGGCAGAAAGCCCGCAAACCATGTCCACCACCACCCTGCGTATCGACGCGCCCTTGCGCGACCGCATCACCCGCCTGGCCCATGCCTTGAACCAGACGCCGCACAGTTTCATGGTCGAAGCGCTGGCCCAGAAGGCCGACGAAGCCGAATGGCGGCTGGGTCTGCAACAGGAGGCGCAGGCGCGTGACCTGGCCTTGCAGGCTGGCGAGCCGGGTGTCGAATGGCATGAAATGAAGACCTACCTGCGGGCCCGCCTGGCAGACGCCGCAGCACCCACGGAGCCCCAGCCCACGCCAGCGTCGGCAAGATCTTGAGCCGGGTCGTTCTCTCCCGCAAGGTGCAGCATGACTTTGACCGCATCTTCGACCATCTGTTCGAACGCGCCCCGGAGCATGCGGCAACGCGCATCGAGTCCATCATCGCGGCGATCGATGTGCTGGCAACCAGCCCCCTGATCGGGCGGCCGGTGTCTGCGGGCCAGCGAGAGTTGATCATCTCGAGCGGCGCCAGTGGCTTTCTGGCGCTGTACCGCTACGATCCCGTGGCGGATACCATCTATGTTTTGGCAGTCCGCAGTCAACGCGAGCGCGACTACAAGCCGCGTTGACCCAGCGGCTGCGTCGTGCAATCAAAGGCATTCACACCATGGCGACTTCATCGTCCAGATCCAGGCAGACCCACCCCGCGGTAGCTGCCATCGAAAAGTCCGGCGTACCCAAGGTCAAGGTCGCGGTGAGCGACATCGACGGCATCCTGCGCGGCAAGTACCTGCACCGCGACAAGTTCCTCGGCGCCGCCGAGCCCTTCCCCAAGGGCGGCTTCGGCTTCTGCGACGTGGTTCTGGGCTGGGACATGATGGACGTCACCTACGACAACACCACCGCCACCGGCTGGCAGCACGGTTTCCCCGACGCGCTGGCCCGGCTGGACCTGGACACCGCGCGCCACGTGCCCTGGGACAACAACGTACCCTTTTTCATCGGTGAATTCGTCAATGCCGACGGCACGCCGCATGCCCAGTGCCCGCGCCAGGCCCTGAAGCGGGTGCTCAAGCGCGCCGAGAAGATGGGTTTCCAGGTCATGACCGGCATGGAGTTCGAGTGGTTCAACTTCCTGGAAACCCCGCACAGCTGGGCCGCCAAGAAGGGCGTCGGCGCGCAGCAGCTCACGCCGGGCATGTTCGGGTATTCGCTGCTGCGCATGAACGAACACCGCGAATTCTTCAACGCGCTGATGGACGACATGCTGGCCTTCGGCGTGCCGGTCGAGGGCCTGCACACCGAGACCGGGCCCGGCGTCTACGAGGCAGCGATCGGTTTTTCCGAGGCGCTGGAGCAGGCCGACCGGGCGCTGCTGTTCAAGACCGGCACCAAGGAGATCGGCGCACGTTTCGGCATCATGCCCAGCTTCATGGCCAAGCCCAACCAGAGCCTGCCGGGTTGCAGCGGCCATATCCACCAGAGCCTGTCGGACGGCAAGACCAACCTGTTCTTTGACGCGAAGAACCCGCGCAAGATGAGCAAGCTGTTCGAGAGCTACCTCGCCGGCCAGGTGGCCTGCATGATGGAATTCGCGCCGATGATCTGGCCCACCATCAACAGCTACAAGCGCCTGGTCGACGGCTTCTGGGCGCCGGTCAAGCCGACCTGGGGCCTGGACAACCGCACTGCCAGTTTCCGCGTGATTGCCGGCAGCCCCAAGGCCACGCGGCTGGAGACCCGCTGCCCGGGCGCGGACGTCAACCCCTATCTCGCCATGGCCGCCGTGATCGCGGCCGGGCTGGACGGTGTCGAGAAGGGCCTGAAGCTCACCGCGCCGCCGATCACCGGCACCAACGTGGGCGGCGAACACATCCCTCGCGCGCCACGCACCCTGATCGAGACCACCCGCATCTTCCAGCAGTCGACCATCGCGCGGGACTGGCTCGGCGACGGTTTTGTCGACCACTTCGCCGCCACCCGCGACTGGGAATGGCGCCAGTGGCTCGACGCCGTGACCGACTGGGAAATGAAGCGTTATTTCGAAATCATCTGATCCACCCGGAAACTTTATGAGCATCCACTCCTTCGCATTCCC
>JBIKTP010000463.1:0-3427 GCA_044348035.1 Burkholderiaceae bacterium | reverse complement strand
AGCCAGCTGGTGGTGCGTGCCGATGACCCGGCGACCAGGCTGGAACAGTTCCGCGGGCGTACCGTGGCCTACAACGGCAGCGACTCCCAGTCGGGCTACAACGCGCTGCGGGCCCTGGTCGCGCCAGTGGCCGTCGACGGGCGGTTTTTCGGCCGGGGCATCGAGGCCGGCTACCACCTCAAGGCCGCCGAGGCGGTGCGGGACGGCCTGGCCGACATCGCCAGCATCGATTGCGTCAGCCTCGCCGGCTTCCGACGCTACCTGCCGGAATCGGTGCGCGGCCTGCGGGTGCTCGGCGAGACCGACGACTTCGTCGGCCTGCCGCTGATCACCGCGCTGCACACCGACGACACCACCCTGGCCCTGCTGCGCAGCGCGCTGGCCGACACGATCGCCGACCCCGCCAACGCCTCGATCTGCGCCGACCTTCTGCTGGTAGGGTTCGAAGCGCTGGAGTACGAGGACTACGCCAAGCACCTGGCCATGCGCGACGGTGCCTACGCGCTCGGCTGCCATAGCCTTTGAGCAGCAACTGCATGCAAACACCCGGCCGCTGGCACAGCCTCACCCCGCTGCCACAGCCGGCAGTGCCATGGAACACGGTATGGGACAGCGACCTGCTGCACGCCCACCGCCCGGCGCTGGTCTCGGCCCGGCTGCAGCGGGTGCGCCAGTTCATGCGCCGCGCCGGCCTGCCAGCCGTGCTGATCGTGGACCCGAACAACATCTTCTACGCCACCGGCGCGCGCAACATGATGGTGTTCTGCCTGCGCGCGCCCACCCGCTACCTGCTGCTGTTCGCCGAAGGCCCGTCGGTGCTGTTCGAGTACATGGGGTCGGAGCATCTGGCCGAGGGCCTGCCCACCGTGGACCAGGTGCGTCCGGCAACGGCCGTGTCCTGGCTGGGGTCTGCCGGCCATGTGGACGACGCAGCCCGGCGCTTTGCGCGCGAGATCGCCGACACCGTGCGCGCGATCGATCCGTCCATCGACTGTCTGGGCGTGGACCGCTTCCACATCGCCGCACTCGATGCGCTGCGTGCCGAGGGATTGCGCCTGCGCGACGCCGACGACGCCTTCGTACCGGCGCGCGCGGTCAAGCTGCCGATCGAGATGCCCTATGTGCGCGAAGCCATGCGCCATGTCGAGGCCGGTGTGGCACGGCTGGAGGCGGCGCTGCAGCCCGGCCGTTCGGAAGCCGAGATCTGGTCGCACCTGTGGTTCGAGCTGATGGCCCGGGATGGCCAGTACGTCAGCACCCGGCTGTGCCAGTCGGGGCCGCGCACGTTTCCGTATTTCCAGGAATGCAGCCACCGCGCGGTCCAGGCCGGCGAGCTGCTGGCGCTGGACACCGACGCGGTCGGCTTCGAAGGGTATTGCGCCGACCTCTCGCGCACCTTCCTGTGCGGCGACGGCGCACCCACGGCCATGCAACGCGAGCTCTACCAGCATGCCCAGGAGCAACTGACCCACAACGCCGCCCTGCTGGCGCCGGGCCGGTCGTTCCGCGAACTGGCCGAACGCGCCTGGCCGTGCCCGGAGGAGTACCGCCCCTGGCGTTATGGCCTGATCGGACATGGGCTGGGCCTGGCGGGCGAGTTCCCGAACATCCCCCACCATGACCCGGGGTCGCCCTATCCGATCGCAGGCCAGCTCGAGCCCGGCATGGTCATCTGCCTGGAGAGTTATGTGGGCTCACCCCGCCACGGGCAGGGCGTGAAGCTCGAAAACCAGTTCCTGATCCACGACACCCATGTGGAAGCCCTGTCGACCTACCCGTTCGACCGGCGCATGGGCGGCAACTAAACGCCACTCGAGAGGCTTCTTCCATCGGCCTTTCCGGCCCGCCCCTATCACCCCGCACAAAAAAATCCCCCATGTCCAGCCACACACGTACCCGAGGCATTGATCGGGCCGCTCGCGTCGCGGCCAAGGGCCCGGCCCAGCGCGCCTGGACCCTGGGGCGCTACCCGCTGCCGCCGCTTCAACCGCTGTCCGAGGACGCACTGGCGCGTATTCACGATGCCTCGCTGACCATCCTTCAGGAAATCGGTCTGGATCTGCTTTCGCCCACGATGCGCTCCATCGCGGCGGCGCACGGCGCCGATGTGCGCCGTGACTCCGAAAGGGTGCGTTTCCCGCGCGACGTCGTCGAACACCACCTGCGCCAGGCGCCAGACCGCTTCACCATCCATGGGCGCGGCCCTGGGCGCGACCTGGACATCGGTGGCGATGCTGCCGTGTTTGGCTGCGTATCCAGCGCCCCCAACTGCTCCGGTCTCGGGCGGGATCGGCACAGCGGCACCTTTGAGGACTTCCGCAACTTCGTGCGTCTGGGCCATGCACTCAATGCGATCCATTTCTTTGGCGGTTATCCCGTGGAGCCGCTGGACATCCCGGCGCCGGTGCGCCACCTGGACTGCCTGCGGGAGTTCGTGCACCTGACCGACAAGGTCTATCACCCCTACTGCCTGGGCCGCGAGCGGATCGAGGATGCCCTGGACATCGCCTGCATCGCCAACGGCCTGACACGCGAGCAACTGCGCACGCATGCCTGCATGTACACCGTGGTCAACACCAGTTCGCCACTGCGCATTGAGGGGGCCATGCTGGAGGGAATGATCGTGATGGCACGTCACCGCCAGCCGATCTGCATCACACCCTTCACGCTGGCGGGCGCCATGGCGCCGGTCACCCTGGCCGGCGCGCTGGCCCAGCAGAACGCCGAGGCGCTGGCCGGCATCGTGCTGGTGCAGATGATCGAGCCCGGTGCACCGGTGCTCTATGGCGCCTACACCTCCAATGTGGACATGAAGACCGGCGCGCCGGCCATGGGCACACCCGAGTACTTTCGCTGTGTTCTGGCCAGCGGCCAGTTGGCACGCCGATACCGCCTGCCGTACCGGTCTTCCGGCGGCAACGCGTCCACATCCGCCGACGCGCAGAGCGTCTATGAAACCACGTTTGCGCTCTGGGGCGCGGTGCTGGGGCAGGCCAACCTGGTGATGCATGCGGCCGGCTGGCTGGAAGGCGGCCTGTGCGCCTCGTTCGAGAAGCTGGTGATCGATGCCGAGGTGCTGCAGGGTCTGGGTGAGTGCTTTCGTCCGATCGAAGTCAACGACAGCGAACTGGCGCTCGACGCCATCCGGGACGTGGGCCCTGGCGGACACTTCTTCGGCACCGGCCATACGCTGGCCCGCTACCAGGATGCGTTCTACCAGCCGCTGTTGTCGGACTGGCAGAACCACGGTACCTGGCAGGCAGGTGGCAGCCGCGACGCGCTGGCGCGCGCCGGGTCCATCGCACAGCAGCTGATCGACACGCACAGGCCCCAGGTGCTGGATCCGGCCACTGCCGAGGCCCTGGACGCCTTCGTCGCGCGGCGAAAGGAAGAAGGGGGCGTGCATGAGTCTTGAAGCCTTGTTGCG
>JBIKTP010000462.1:0-3429 GCA_044348035.1 Burkholderiaceae bacterium | reverse complement strand
ACCATGCCGTCGGCAAGTGCCGCTGCACGCTTGAGGTGACCGATGCCCAGCAGATGCTGCACGTACAGGAGAACGCGTCGGGCCGGCATGGTCAGCCCACCGCCCCGTGGCCCAGGGCCTGCAATGGTGCATCCAGTGGCAGATTGAGCTGCTGCACCTGCGGGTGTCCCAGCGCATCGAGCCTGAACAGTTGCACGCAGGACCAATCCAGCTTCGCCGGGGGCTTGCCACGCATGTCCCAGGCCATGGCACGGGCGAAAACCGCCCGGATGACGCCCCGGTGGCTGATCGCCAGGGTATGCCGTCGCGCGTGACCGAGCTCGGCGAGCCAGGGCTGAACCCGCTGGAGCACCTCACGCGGGCTCTCGCCACCGTCCGGCCGGAAATCCAGGCCCTTGGCCTCGTTGTCCAGCATGGGCGCCCCGAGCGAAGCGCGCAGGGCCGCCAGCGTGCAACCTTCCCAGGCGCCCCAGGACATCTCGGTCAGGCGCGGCTCCAGCACGACCGCAGACAGCCCCAGACAGTGCGCCGTCTGGGTGCAGCGCAGAAGAGGGCTGCTGACGGCATGCATTGCGTGGCAGGCCGCCGGCACCCGACGCCCGGCCAGTGCCCGCCTGCCGGCGTCATTCAGCGGTACGTCCGTGCGGCCCTGCAGGCGCCTGGCCATGCTCCAGTCCGTCTCGGCATGCCGAAGCAGTGCCAGGAAGGTCATGCTGCGGCTCTGCAAGGACCCGCGCGCCCGGACAATCGCGGCAAAGTCGCAAGCGCCTCCTGCAACAGGCGCGCCGCCTGCGCCGTGCTGCGCTCACCCACGACGAAACGCGCGGCCGCATGGCCCATCTGTGCGCGCAGCGGCGCGTCCTGCAACAGCCTGCGGGCACAGGCAGCCAGCGCGGTGAAGTCGCCGGGTGGCGCCAGCAAGCCCGTGAGTCCGTCGCGCACGACCTCCGGCACCCCCCGCACGGCACAGGACACTACCGGGGTGCCTGCCGCCTGAGCCTCCAGCATCGCCATGCCATAGGCCTCGTTGACCGCCGGCCACAGGCAGAGGTCGCTCGCCGCAAAGAGCGCTGCCAGTCGGCCCGCACTGCATTCACCGGCGAAATGGCACCGCCCCGGCGCCGCCTGCTCCAGCGCGGCCCGGATCTGGCCACCGGCCGGACCATCACCCGCCACCAGCAGGCGCCAGGGCAGGTCGACAAGTTGCCGCAGGACCTGCGCCAGAGCCTGGTAGGACGCCTGCTTGTCACCCGGGCGCATCATGGCCGACACGATGATCCAGGGAACCGCGGTATCCAGACCCGGTGCGTCAGCCAGCTGTGCGCGGTGGTGTTGGCGCAGGCGCGCCGCCTCAAGATAGGGTTCTGGGTCCAGGAAAGGCGGCAGCCTCCAGAGCTGTGCGGAGCCCTGCGCGACCGATCGAAGCGCCGGCATGTCATCCGCCGTCGGACACAGCAGCAGGTCGGCAAGTTGCAGGGCGTCTTCCACTGCGGCGTGGCCGATGGCCCACGGACCTTTGGCGCGCTTGGCAGCGAACGATGCCTCGGCCACCACATACGGCAACCCGAGCGCGCGGCTCACTGCAGGGCCCAGCCAGTCCGGAGCCTTGTAGTAGAGGTGGTAGGTCAGCCACAGGTCGGGCCGGGGCACCGCCGGGCCATCGTGCGACCACCGCGCCAGAAGGTCGGCTGCGATGCCCTCACCCTGGCTCCGCAGTGCGGCCTGCGCGGCAGGATCGCCACGGCCTTCGAAACTGCGAAACTCCGACACCAGGTCGACCTGGTGGCCTCCCAGCAGCAGTGCATCCATCAGCAGGCGCGCGACGCGCCGGTCTCCTGATGGAACGGGATGGTTCGGCGACTTCAAGGGCGCATAAAAGGCGATACGCATCCCCGGATTCTAGAGAGCGGCCGGCGGCAGGCCGTGAACCCGCGATCGCGGCGTGAACCGGGGCGTGAACTCGCCCCAACCGTACAATTCCGCGCAATCGTGCAGGCGGGCTTGCCAGGCACATTCCCCTCGGACACCTCCCCACATGTGCGGACTCTTTGTTGCGCTAGAGCGCCACGGGCCGGTCGATGCCTTGCGCGCCAGGCGGGCGACCGCCACGCTGCGGCACCGCGGCCCGGACGGCATCGGTGAATACCTCTTTGCCCTGCCATCGAAAGACACACCCACTGCGAAAGGGCCCTGCGGCTTCTTCGGACATACGCGGCTGTCCATCCTGGACCCCAGCGAACGCTCGGCCCAGCCCTTCCGGCGCGGCAGCCACACACTCGCCTACAACGGAGAGATCTACAACTTCAGGCAATTGCGGCACACGCTGGCACAAGGCGGGGAGCGCTTCGAGACCGATGGCGACACCGAAGTGCTGCTGACCCTGGTGGCGCAGTCGGGTGCGGACGCGTTGAACCAGGCCAATGGCATGTGGGCGTTCTGCCTGCTGGACGAGGCGCGCGGACAGCTGATGGCAGCGCGCGACCGCTACGGGAAGAAGCCGCTCTTCTACTACGCCGATTCGACGCGGGTGTGCCTGTCTTCGGAGATCGCGCCACTGATGGTCTACCTGGGCCGGTCACCGGCCATGGTTCCTGGCGACCTCGACAGCTATCTGCGAGACGGGTGGCTGTATCCCCGCCCGGATGGCAGCACGCATGTTCAGGACATCCGGGAGGTTCCCCCTGGGACCGCGCTCCGGATGGACCTGCACCACTGGCAACTGGAACCCTACCGCTACTACCGGCTTGCCGACCATCACCAGGCGCCTGCGCCGGGTGACCACGCCCTGGCCGAGCAGTTGCAGGAAGCCGTGCTGTCCAGGCTTGTGTCGGACCGCAAGGTGGGACTGCTGCTGTCGGGCGGCGTGGACAGCTCGCTGGTCCTGTCGATCCTGGCGGCGAACGGACTGGCGCAGGCGGTGACCTGCTTCACCGGGGACGCCGGCAAGAGTGCCGACGCCGACTATGCGCAGCGCTGCATCCGCCAGCTTGGCATCACCGCGATCAACATGCCCCTGGATTACGGCACCAGTGGCATGGCCGCCTTTCTGAACGTGTGCCGCCACCAGGAGAAGCCGTTTCCCTTCATCGGCAATGTCCTGGCGATGCCGCAGTTGTATGCCCAGATCGCCGACCACGATGTGCCGGTGGTGCTCGACGGAACTGGCGGAGATGAGCTGTTTGCAGGTTACTGGGACCGCTACTACCGGTTTGCGCTGCGCGAGGCACTGGCAGAGGGCGACCATGAATGGCTGACAGCCTCCCTGTCGGCCCAGAGCGACAGCCCGCAGGCCCTGGCCATGGCGCAGGAGGCTCTGCGCCAGGCGCGATTGACCACCGGATCTGGCGGGCCGTCCAGCGGACTCGTACGGGCCACGGAGGATCCCGAGGATCTGGATGAATTCGTCCACCCGGACGTGCTGCGGGCGCG
>JBIKTP010000029.1:0-10429 GCA_044348035.1 Burkholderiaceae bacterium | reverse complement strand
TTGGCCCCTTCTTGGCTGGTGCCGGTCTGGTCGCCATGGCCTTTGGCCCGGGGCGGCTGGAGCAGCTGGTGCCCTTCGCGTTTCCCTTCTCCGCGCTGGCCCGCTGAATGCCATGGTCCGTGTGGGCTTGACCGGGGGCATCGGCAGCGGCAAGAGCACCGCGGCCGACCTGCTCGCGCGCCGGGGCGCGGTCGTGATCGACGCCGACGCCATCTCGCGCTCGGTCACGGCGGCCGGCGGCAGTGCGATCGGCCCGATCTCCGAAGCCTTCGGCCCGGACTTCATCACGCCGCAGGGTGCACTCGACCGTGACCGCATGCGCCAGGCCAGCTACTCCGACACCCAGGCGCGCAAGCGGCTGGAAGGCATCGTCCACCCGCTGGTGGGCGCAGAATCTGCGCGCCAGGAGGCTGACGCGATGGCCGCCGGCGCTCGCTGCATCGTGTTCGACATTCCCCTGCTGGTGGAGTCGCGGCGCTGGCGCCAGCGGGTCGACCAGGTGCTGGTCATCGACTGCGTGCCCGAGGTCCAGGTCGCCCGGGTCATGCGGCGCAGCGCGCTCGACGCCGACACGGTCCGCAGGATCATGTCCAGCCAGGCCAGCCGCGCCGAGCGGCTGGCGGCGGCTGATATCGTGGTGGCGAATTCGGGCGACTCCCTGGCTCCGCTGGCCCAGGACATCGACCAGGTCGCGACACGCTTCGGGCTATGATCGGCCGTCCGGAAAGAACCGCGTGATCCTCTACGAATACCCCTTCAACGAGCGCATCCGAACCTATCTGCGCCTGGAGCACCTGTTCCGGCGTCTGGCCGAGATGGTGTCCCGCGACACGGCGGTGGACCACCATTACGCGCTCTCCACCATCTTCGAGGTGATGGATGTCGGCGCCCGCGCAGACCTCAAATCCGACCTGCTCAAGGACCTCGAGAAACAGCGCCAGATCCTGAACGCCTTTCGCGGCAACCCGGCCATCTCCGAGCGCGCGCTCGATGGCATCGTGGCCCAGGTGGACAATTGCTTTTCCGGGCTGACAGGTGTTCCCGGCAAGGCCGGCAATGCCCTCACCGACAACGACTGGCTCATGAGCATCCGCAGTCGGGTCGGCATTCCCGGGGGCACCTGCGAGTTCGACCTGCCGGCCTACCATGCCTGGCAGCACCTGAGCGGCGAGACACGGCGTGCAGACCTGCGACGCTGGTGCCTGAGCCTGGCGCCGATGGCGGATTCCGTGGCCCTGCTGCTGAAGATGCTGCGCGAGACCGGCGCGCCCCAGAAGATGATGGCGCCGGCCTGCCAGTTCCAGCAGAACCTCCCGCAGGGCAAGACCTTCCATCTGCTGCGCCTGCGTCTGGACGCGTCGCTCGGCCTGATTCCCGAAATCAGCGGCAATCGCCTCATGGTGTCGATACGGTTCATGCGTCGGGGCGACGACGACCGGCTGCACTCCGGCACGGACGACTGCCCGTTTGAACTCACCTTGTGCGCCTGAGCGCAGGCTGCCGACCTGCCGGAGCCCGCACCATGCCCGAACCATCGCCCCGCAAACGCGTCGTGCCATGCCCGACCTGCAAGGGCGAGAGCCTGTACGACGTGTCCAACCCGTTCAGGCCGTTTTGCAGCGAACGCTGCAAGAACATGGATTTCGGCGCCTGGGCCGATGAGGGCTTCCGGGTCGCCGCGGACCCTGAGCCGGATGAACCACCGCCTGGCCCGCATACCCTGCAATAGGGACGCTGCAGGCTCAGTGCGTCGGGCCTGCGAAACCGCGCTCTTGCGCCAGCAGGGCCAGCACCGGAACCGTACCGGCCAGCACAGGCGCCACCCGCACCGGAAGCTGCTGCCAGGAACACTGCTGCCCCTCGCGCATCGCCAGCGTGCCCGTCCACGCCGTGACCTTGCAGAAATTCAGCCGTACCAGCGCATGCGGGTAGTCGACCATCTCGGTGCGCCACAGTGCCGCCGCTGTCACGCCGATACCCAGTTCCTCGTGCAGTTCACGGCCCAGGGCGTCCAGGACCGACTCCCCGGCCTCCAGCTTGCCGCCCGGAAACTCCCAGTACGCGGCATACACCTTGCCCGGTGGCCGCGAGGTCAGCAGGAAGCTGCCATCCGCGCGGATCAGGATGCCAACCGCCACCTCGACCACGGCACGGTCCGCCCCGCCTTCCCGTGGGCGGTGCGGGTCCGCCATCAGGGCCTGCGGGCGCTCGCCACTCACGGCAACGCGCCCTGCCGCCCGCTGTAGTCGCGCGCAAACTGGTAGGCCACGCGGCCGCTGCGCGATGCGCGCTCCAGTGCCCATACCAGTGCATGCGGCCGGGCGGCCTGGATCTCGGTGCCCGACATCCCCATGGCGCCGAGCCACTGGGCCACGATGGCAAGGTACTCGTCCTGGGTGAAGGGGTAGAAGCTCACCCACAGGCCGAAACGCTCCGAGAGCGAGATCTTTTCCTCGACACCTTCGCCGGGGTGGACTTCACCATCCTCGGTGTGGGTGTAGGTGAGGTTCTCCTTCATGTACTCCGGCAGCAGGTGGCGCCGGTTGCTGGTGGCATAGACCAGCACGTTCGCCGTGGTCTCCGACACGGAGCCGTCAAGGATGGACTTGAGCGCCTTGTAGCCCGGCTCGCCGTCCTCGAAACTGAGGTCGTCGCAGTAGACGATGAATTTCTCCGGCCGTGCCGAGACCACGTCCACGATGTCCGGCAGGTCGACCAGATCGGCCTTGTCGACCTCGATCAGGCGCAGGCCCATGGGCGCATATTCCTGCAGGCAGGCCTTGATCAGCGAGGACTTGCCGGTGCCGCGCGCGCCGGTGAGCAACACGTTGTTGGCCGTCTTGCCCTCCACGAATTGCCGAGTGTTGCGCTGGATCTTCTCCTTCTGCACGTCGATCTCCTGGAGATCGTCGAGCCGGATACCGGCGATGTGACGCACCGGCTCCAGGGCGCCGTGGCCGCTGCTGCGCTTGCGGTAGCGGTAGGCAATGGCGGCGTTCCAGTCCGGCTCGGAGAGCGGATGGGGCAACACGGCCTCGATGCGGCCGATGAGCTGCTCCGCGCGCATCAGCAGGTGTTCAAACTTGTCGTTCATCCTTGGCAATCCATCGCCCACGCGGGCATCAGCGGACAAGTGGCATCAGGACCGGTAGTCGGCATTGATGGTGACGTAATCATGGCTCAGGTCGCAGGTCCACATGGTGGCGGACAGCGTCCCCCGGCCAAGACCCACACGCACGGTGATCTCGCTTTGCTTCATCACCCGCTGACCGTCGGCCTCCTGGTAGGCCGGATGCCTGCCGCCGTGCGTGGCCACATGCACATCGTCCAGGTGCAGCTCGATCAGGGACTGGTCCAGATCGTCGATGCCGGCATACCCCACCGCCGCCAGGATGCGCCCGAGATTGGGGTCGCTGGCGAAGAAGGCCGTCTTGACCAGCGGCGAATGCGCGATCGCGCTGGCCACCAGGCGGCACTCGTCGACACTCCTGCCGCCGTCGACCCGGATGGTGATGAACTTGGTGGCGCCTTCGCCGTCACGCACGATCGCATGCGCCAGGCTGCGCGCCACAGTCAGCATGGCCGTCTTCAGCGCCTGGCCGTCCGCGCTGTCGAGCGAACGCACCGGCGCATTGCCGGCCCGGTTGCTGGCGATCACCACCAGAGAATCATTGGTCGAGGTGTCACCGTCGACCGTGACGCAGTTGAAGGAGCCATCGGCGAGCTCGCGGCTGAGCTGCTGCATGAGCGACTGCTCCACGCAGGCGTCTGTGGCCAGGAAGCCGAGCATGGTGGCCATGTTGGGCCGGATCATGCCCGCCCCCTTGCTGATGCCGGTCACGGTGATCGTCCTGCCACCCACCTGGGCACGGGTGGCGAAGGCCTTGGGCACGGTGTCGGTGGTCATGATGCCCAGCGCGGCGTCGAGCCAGTTGTCTTCCCGGGCGTTGGCGATCGCCGCGTCCAGGCCAGCCTCGATGCGCTCGACCGGCAGGGGCTCCATGATCACGCCGGTGGAAAACGGCCACACCTCGCGCTCCTGCAGGCCCAGCCTGCGCGCTGCGGCGGCACAGGTGGCACGGGCGCGTTCCAGGCCCTGGGCGCCGGTGCCGGCATTCGCGTTGCCGGTGTTGATCACCAGTGCCCGCACGGCGCTGCCCGAGGCCAGGTGCTCGCGGCAGACCTGCACCGGCGCCGCGCAGAAGCGGTTGCGGGTGAAGACGGCCGACACCGACGCGCCGGCGTCGACGAGCAGCACGGTCAGGTCCTTGCGGTTGGCCTTGCGGATACCGGCCTGGGTGACACCGAGGCGCACACCCGCCACAGGAAAGAGATCCGCTGCAACCGGGGTGGGAAGATTCACAGGCATGGCGTCAGGTCCTCAGGCCAGTTTTCCGTGGCATTGCTTGTACTTCTTGCCGCTGCCGCAGGGGCAGGGTTCGTTGCGCCCCACACGTGGCACCTGGCCACTCGCAGCCGCGACGGCTGCGGCACCGGCGCGGCGCGCGACCGTGGCGGCGTCCACCGTGGTCTCGACCTCGCCGGTTTCAGTCGGCGCGGTGTAGGTGACATTGGTGATCGCCTCGGCCCGAGCCTCCATGGCCTGCGCCGCCTCGCTGGCCTGCTCGCCGGACTGGATGCGCACCGTCATCAGCGTCTTGGTGACCTCGTTCTTGACAGAGTCGAGCAACTGCCCGAACAGCTCGAAGGCCTCGCGCTTGTATTCCTGCTTGGGCTGCTTCTGGGCATACCCGCGCAGGTGGATGCCCTGGCGCAGGTAGTCGAGCGCGCTGAGGTGTTCGCGCCAGTGGGTGTCGATGCTCTGCAGCAGCACCATGCGCTCGAACTGGGTGAAGTTCTCGCCGCCGACCAGGGCCACCTTGGCCTCGAAGGCCTCCTTGGCCACCGCCTGGACCTTCTCGGCGATGTCCTCGTCGGTGATGGCCGAAGACGCCTGCACCATCGCCTGCAGGTCGATCGTGATCTGCCAGTCCTTGGCCAGCGCCGCCTCCAGTGCGGGCAGGTCCCACTGCTCCTCGACCGATTCGGGCGGTACGAACTGGCGCACCAGATCCGCCACGCTGCCCTCGCGCAGATTGCCGATCTGGCCTTCCAGGTCGGTCGCATCGAGGATGCTGTTGCGCTGCTGGTAGATGACCTTGCGCTGGTCGTTGGCCACGTCGTCGTACTCGAGCAGCTGCTTACGCATGTCGAAGTTGCGCGCCTCGACCTTGCGCTGCGCGCTCTCGATGCTGCGGGTGACGATGCCGGCCTCGATGGCCTCGCCATCGGGCATCTTGAGCCGGTCCATGATGGCGCGCACGCGGTCGCCCGCAAAGATGCGCATCAGCGAGTCGTCCAGGCTCAGGTAGAAGCGCGACGAACCCGGATCGCCCTGGCGCCCGGAGCGGCCGCGCAGCTGGTTGTCGATGCGCCGCGACTCATGGCGTTCGGTGGCGATGATGCGCAGGCCGCCCACCGCCTTCACGGCCTCGTGGTCGCGCGCCCACTGGGCACGCAGCTCGGCCACCTGCGCCGCCCCGGCGGCGGCATCCAGCGACCCGTCGGCCTCGATGGCCTGCACCAGTTTCTCGATGTTGCCACCCAGCACGATGTCGGTACCGCGACCGGCCATGTTGGTGGCGATGGTGATCATCTTCGAGCGCCCGGCCTGCGCCACGATGTCGGCCTCGCGCGCGTGCTGCTTGGCATTGAGCACCTGGTGGGGCAGCTTTTCCTTCTCGAGCAGCGTGGCGATGATCTCGGAGTTCTCGATCGAGGTCGTGCCCACCAGCACCGGCTGGCCCCGCTCGTGGCATTCGCGGATGTCCTGGATGGCGGCTTCGTATTTTTCGCGGGTGGTCTTGTAGACGCGGTCGAGCTGGTCGTCCCGCTTGCTCGGGCGGTTGTGCGGGATGACGACCGTCTCCAGCCCGTAGATTTCCTGGAACTCGTAGGCCTCGGTGTCGGCCGTTCCGGTCATGCCGGCCAGCTTGCCATACAGGCGGAAGTAGTTCTGGAAGGTGATCGACGCCATCGTCTGGTTCTCGGGCTGGATCGCCACGCCTTCCTTGGCCTCGACGGCCTGGTGCAGGCCGTCACTCCAGCGCCGGCCGGACATCAGCCGGCCCGTGAATTCGTCCACGATGACGATCTCGCCGTTCTGCACCACATAGTGCTGGTCGCGGTGGTACAGGTGGTTGGCCCGCAGCGCCGCATACAGGTGGTGCATGAAGGTGATGTTGGACGGGTCGTACAGCGACGCGCCCTCCGGGATCAGGCCCAGGTCGGCCATGATGCGCTCGGCCGTCTCATGCCCCTGCTCGGTGAGGAACACCTGGCGGGTCTTCTCGTCCACCGTGAAGTCGCCCGGCTTGGTCACGCCCTCACCGGTGCGCGGGTCGGCCTCGCCCTCCTGGCGTGTGAGGCGGGGCACCATCTTGTTGATGGCCACATACAACGCCGTGTGGTCCTCGGCCTGTCCGCTGATGATCAGCGGGGTGCGGGCCTCGTCGATCAGGATCGAGTCCACCTCGTCGACGATGGCGTAATTCAGCCCGCGCTGCACCCGGTCACCGCCCTCGTAGACCATGTTGTCCCGCAGGTAGTCGAAGCCGTATTCGTTGTTGGTGCCGTAGGTGATGTCGCAGCGGTAGGCCGCCTGCTTCTCCTCGCGCGGCATCTGGGGCAGGTTGATGCCCACCGTGAGCCCCAGGAAGTTGTAGAGCTTGCCCATCCATTGCGCATCCCGGCTGGCCAGGTAGTCGTTCACGGTGACCACATGCACCCCCTTGCCGGTGAGGGCGTTGAGGTAGACCGGCAAGGTGGCCGTCAGCGTCTTGCCCTCGCCGGTGCCCATCTCGGAGATCTTGCCGTGGTGCAGCGACATGCCACCGAGCATCTGCACGTCGAAGTGGCGCATCTTCATCACGCGCTTGGAGCCCTCGCGCACGACCGCAAACACCTCGACGAGCAGGCTGTCGAGGCTTTCGCCGCCAGCCACGCGGGCCTTGAAGGCGTCGGTCTTGGCGCGCAGGGCCTCGTCGCCGAGCTTCTCGAGTTCAGGCTCCAGCGCATTGATCTTGGCAATGCTGCTGCGGTACTGCTTGAGCAGGCGGTCGTTGCGACTGCCGAAAATCTTGGTCAGGAAATTGGTGGCCATGAATACACGCCTGCCTGCCACCCGGGGCGGGTGGCCGAACAGCGCAATCCTCTTTTCAAACGGGTTGGAACGGGAGGTGCCCCTGGAGAAACACTCCTCGCTGGGGCGCTGGCGCAGGAAACGAACAAGTCCGGGATTTTACCTGCGTACCGGGCCCCGGCCCGGGGGCTCGCGGGCCATGGCGCCCTGGCCCGCTTTCGGGGTGGCCCTGGCCACCTGCTGCTGCGCCGCCAGCTCGTTGCCGGCATCGAGGAATTTCTGCGGGTCCTGGGGAATGCCCTGCACCAGCACCTCAAAGTGCAGGTGCGGCCCGGTGGAGCGCCCGGTGGAGCCCACCGCCGCGATCTTCTGGCCCCGCTTGACCAGGTCGCCCTGGCGCACGAACACCTCCGATGCGTGGGCATACCGGGTGATCAGTTCGTTGCCATGGTCAATCTCGACCAGGTTGCCATAGGCCGGGTGGTACTCCTGGGTGGTCACCACGCCACCGGCGGCGGCAATGATCGGCGTGCCCGGATCGGCCTGGAAATCCAGCCCGGTGTGCAGGGCGGATTGCCCGGTGATCGGGTCCACGCGCCAACCGAACGCCGACCCCAGGTTGCCCAGCGCCACCGGCTTCTGGGTCGGCACCATCATGTTGCGCAGCCTCTGGTCGAACAGGCGTGATTCCAGCACCGTGAGCAGATCGGTGCGCTGGTCGGTGAGCCGGCCGAGGTCGGCCAGGGTGGCCTGCAACTCCTCCATCGACAAGGGTCGGCCGGTCACCAGGGCGCCGCCCTGCCCGGGCCGGGCCTTGATCTCGGCCGGGTTCACGCCGGCCAGCCCGGACACCCGCTCGCCCAGCGATTCCAGCTGCGTCAGCTTGGCCTGCATCTCGCCGATCTTGCGGGCCAGTGCATCCAGGTTGTCGCGCATGAACCGGTCGCGCTGGGCAAATTCGTCCTGTACCACCAGGCGCACCAGCGTGCCGACGATCGGCCACCCTTCGCGCGCGCCCTTCAGGAACACCCAGTGGTAGAGCATTGCCGCCACGACCATCAGCAGCAGCGACAGCGCCATACCCGACAACACGAGCCGGCTGCCGCTCAGGTGAATGGCCCGGCTTCTCGCCAGCCATGCATCCGTGATAATCAAGTGCACTCTTCAAAGCTCCATTCAATGACTGGCCCCACCACGCGCCGCAACCAGGCGGTCACGCTGCAGCAGGCCACGCTCGACTCCCCCACCCTGGCCCGCCTGACCGAACTCAGCCGGGATTCGGTGACCCGGCTGCAGGCGATCCTTCCGCTGATCCCGCCGGCCCTGCGCGCCAGCCTTACGGCCGGGCCGATCGAGGGCGCCACCTGGTGCCTGCTGCTCGACAACAATGCGGCGGCGGCCAAACTTCGCCAGATGCTGCCAGCCCTGGAGGCCCACCTGCGCTCCCGCGGCTGGGCCATCGACGCCATCCGACTCAAGGTCCAGCGCAATCGACCGCCCTGAAACGCCGGCATTCCCGTGCCGCATCATAACGGCCGCGCCCCGGGGCTGGCTCAGGTGTCCAGCGGAATGTGGAAATGGTGCCGGCCAGGCGCAAGGGCCGCCCAGGCCAGCACTTCGCCCGGCCGCAGCACGGTCGCAGGCTGGAGCGACGCCCCGGCGGATGCCGGCGCATCCACACCGCGCACCAGCAGGAAGTGCAGGCTTCGGCCGTCGCGCCGAAGCACCAGCGAGGCCTGCGGCCAGGCGCGCGGCAGGCAGGGGCGAAAGTGCAGATCCCGCGCGCCGAGCCGCAGGCCGAAGATCGACTCCACGGCCGCCCGGTGCATCCACGCCGCCGCGCCGGTGTACCAGCTCCAGCCGCCACGCCCCACGTACGGCGGCTGGGTGTAGACGTCTCCCGCCATCACGTACGGCTCGATCCGGTAGGCTGCACCATGCACCGGGTCCCTGGCACGGTGGGCCGGACTGAGCCAGGTGAAGGTCTGGTAGGGCAGGTCCGACGCCCCGGCCGGCGCATCCGGCAGGTGTGCCAGCTCCGCCTGCGCCATCAGCGCCCAGACGCCGGCATGGGAATACTGGCCGCCGTTTTCCCGCACACCCGGCGGATAGGCCTGGATGTAGCCCGCGCTCGGAAACGCATGTACCAGCGGCGGGTCGAGCAGCTTGACCAGCCGGCTGTCCTGGTCCATCAACAGCGCCTGCACGGCGGCCATGGCACTGCGCTGCCGCGGCGGGGATGCCACGCCGGACAGCACCGCCCAGGCCTGCGCGATGAGGTCGATGCGGGCCTCGGCGTTGGCCGCTGCACCCAGAGGCTGTCCATCGTCGAAGAAGGCGCGACGGAACCATTGGCCGTCCCACGCCGGGCCCTGCAGGGCGCTCGCCCAGCCTTCGGCGGCCAGTTCCCAGCGCGATGCGCGCCCGGCGTCACCGCGGCTGCGCGCCAGCGGTGCGAAACCAGCCACCAGCTGGCACAGGAACCAGCCCAGCCACACCGACTCGCCGCGTCCCTCGATACCGACACGGTTCATCCCGTCGTTCCAGTCGCCGCTGCCCATCAGGGGCAGGCCATGCACGCCCACCCGCAGACTGCGGTCGATGGCCCGGGCACCGTGCTCATACAGGCTGCCACCCTCCGGGCCGCTGCGCGGCGTCTCATAGATGTCTTCGGCGCCCGGCGCGATCGCGCTGCCCTCCAGAAAGGGCACCGGCGCGTCGAGCACCTGCGCGTCCCCCGTGGCGTGCAGGTAGTGCAGCATCGCATGCGGCAGCCAGAGCAGGTCGTCCGAAAAACGGGTGCGCACGCCTGCACCCAGCGGCGCATGCCACCAGTGCTGCACATCACCCTCTGCGAACTGGCGCGCCGCACATGCCAGCAGCTGCTCCCGCAGCACCTGCGGCGCCGCCCAGGCCAGGGCCAGCGTGTCCTGCAGCTGGTCCCGGAAACCGGTGGCGCCGCCCGCCTGGTAGAAGCCGGCCTTGGCCCACAACCGGCACGACACGGCCTGGTACAGCAGCCAGCGGTTGACCAGGACATCCAGCAAAGGGTCCGGCGTGGACACGGTGGTGGCACCCAGCAGCGCATCCCAGCGTCGGGCAACGGCCTCGCAGCGTTGCGCGGCCGGCACAGCCGCCGCCCGCGCCGCGAGGGCCAGCGCTGCCTGGACGTCGGCGGCGTAGCCGAGCAGGAAGACGCGTTCAGAGCTGGCGCCTGCGCGCAGGGTCAGGCGACTCGACAGCGCAGCGCAGGGATCCATCCCGGCGCCGCTGCGCCCGGACAGCTGG